>CAYRBW010000229.1:0-3609 GCA_964422575.1 uncultured Limnohabitans sp. | reverse complement strand
ACATCGTGGCCGACATGTGGGGCTCGATGCCGGGCATGGGCCACAGCGGCGCGGCGCGCGCGGGCATGGTCAGCTTCACCGAAACCGCAGCGCTCGAATGGGCGGCACAAGGCGTGCGCGTGAACGCCGTGGCCCCGGGCTACATCGCCAGCAGCGGCATGGATCACTACCCGCCCGAAGCCGGAGACATGCTGCGTGCCATGCGCAACACGGTGCCACAAGGCCGCTTTGGCACCGAAGCCGAAACCTCAGCGGCCATCGTGTTTTTGCTGTCGCCCGCCGCCAGCTTTGTGAGCGGCATGGTGCTGCGCGTGGACGGTGCTCGCCCACAAATGCGCATGGGCTGGCAGCAGGCTGTGGCCCAAGCCGATGTGCAAGAACGCGATGCCGTCAAACCCTTTGACGGATTTCACCGCGCCGTGACCCCCAAGGTATTCCAATGACTTTTGAATCCACCTGGAACCCGCACAGCCCCGTGGCCCAGCAAAGGCGCGAGACCGCGCTGACCCGCCTGGCGCAGTGGCATGCCCTGCAAGATCGCGCAGCACAGGCCTCGGCCCAATCCAAGCCGGTGTTCGACAAACGCGGGCAATTGCTGCCACGTGAACGCGTGGCCTTGCTGCTGGACCCGGGTGCGCCATTTTTGTCGCTGTGCGCACTGGCGGGCTTCATGCAAGACACACCCGACCCGGCCAAGTCGGTGCCCGGCGGCGGCATGATCGCTGGCATTGGCTTCATCAGCGGTGTGCGCTGCATGGTGGTGGCCAGCGACTCAGGCATCGAAGCCGGGGCGATACAGGCGCGTGGCCTTGATAATATCTTGCGCGTGCAAGAGCTGGCCCTTGAAAACAAACTGCCTTTTGTGCTCCTTGTCGAAAGCGCCGGGGCCAACTTGATGCAGTACAAGGTCGAGGGCTTTGTTCTTGGGGGCAGCTTGTTTCGCAACCTGGCTCGCTTGTCGGCGGCAGGCTTGCCGGTGCTCACGGTGCAACACGGCTCGGGCACGGCAGGCGGGGCCTACATGCCGGGGCTGAGTGACACCGTGATCATGGTGCGCGGCAGGTCGCGGGCCTTTCTGGCGGGGCCACCTTTGCTCAAAGCCGCCACGGGCGAAGTGGCGACCGAAGAAGAACTGGGCGGCGCCGAGATGCACACCAGCGTGTCGGGTCTGGGCGAATACCTGTGCGAAGACGACCGCCACGCGCTGGGCACGGCCCGCAATGTGGTGGCGCGTTGGGACTGGGCTGCGCACAACTCGCAACACAAGGACAACAACACGTTCAAGCCCCCGCGCCTGGACGCCGAAGAGCTGCTGGGCCTGATGCCCGCCCACCACCGCGAACCCATCGACATGCGCGAGGTCATCTTGCGACTGGTGGACGACTCGGACTTTCTGGAATTCAAACCGCTGTTCGGCGCGGCCACGGTGTGTGTGCAGGCCCGCATTGGCGGCCATGCGGTGGGCATCATCAGCAACAACGGGCCGATTGATGTGGCCGGGGCCAACAAGGCTACGCACTTCATCCAGTGGATGTGCCAGTTGGGCCACCCTATTGTGTATTTGCAAAACACCACCGGCTACATGGTGGGCAAAGACAGCGAACAAGGCGGCATGATCAAACACGGCTCCAAGATGATCCAGGCCGTGACCAACGCCACCGTGCCACAGATCACAATCCAGTGCGGGGCCTCGTTTGGTGCGGGCAACTACGGCATGTGCGGTCGGGGTTATGCACCGCGCTTTTTGTTCAGCTGGCCGGGGGCCAAGACGGCGGTGATGGGCGGCGAGCAAGCCGCACGCACCATGCAGATCGTGGCCGAAGCGGGCATGGCCCGCAAAGGCATCACGCCCGACCCCGACAAAATACAGGCCCAGTTCGACAAGATCGTGGCCCTGTTTGAAGCACAAGCCGATGCCTTCTACACCAGCGGCCTGGTGCTCGATGACGGTGTGATCGACCCACGCGACACACGCAGCGTGCTGAGCTTTTGCCTGGACACCTGCTTGGAAGCTGCTGCCCGCCAACCCCGCGCCACGACCTTCGGCGTGGCCCGCATGTGAGGACAAACACATGGCCACCGAACTGAAACACCTGCTGCCCATGACGGCCGCCCTGCAGTTGGGCGAAGGTCTGAAATCAGCAGGCCTGACGTTGAGCTTGGCCGCGTGGCAGCGGGCCCTTGGGTCAGACTTTGAACAGCTGGGTTTGATGGACCGGGGCCGCCGCTTAAGTGTGGTGCTGAGGCAATTTTTGCCCAGTGATTTTCGGCAAGCGGCACCGCTCTTGGTCCACTCAATGGGGCGACCGATGGGGCTAGACCCCCGAGGTGAGCCTGTGGCCAGTGGCGATGTGGTCAGCAGCTTTTATCACCTGCCTCACAGCATGTACATCGCCGAGCATGGCTTGGACCACTTGCCTGAAGCCATGCAAGCGCAGCATGCGCTGACACAACGCTTCACGGCGGAATTTAGCTTGCGGCCGTTTTTGCAACAACACACACAAGCCACCTTGGCGCACTTGACACAGTGGGTCAGCGACCCCAGCGCCCATGTGCGCCGCGCCGTGAGTGAAGCCACACGCCCGCGTCTGCCCTGGGCCGCACGCTTGCCAGACTTTGTGCGTGACCCGTCACCGGTGCTGCCCTTGCTGGCCAGATTGCGTGACGACAGCTCGTCCTATGTGCGCCGCTCGGTGGCCAACCACCTGAATGACATCGGCAAAGACCACCCGGAGTTGCTCACGGGCACGGCCCGTCAATGGCTGGACGATGCGCCGGTGCCCGCCTCGCGGCAGGCCTTGCTGCGCCATGCCCTGCGCACCGCCATCAAGCGCGGGGATGTGCAGGCGCTGGCCTTGTTCGGCCATGGGCAAGTGAGCCCCTTGCAAATTCAAAGCGCCAGCATCACCCCGTCAAAAGCCCGCATCGGTGACAGCGTCACCTTGCGCTGCACCCTTTACAACCCCAGTGCAGAGGTGGCCAGCGCCCTGGCCGATTGGCGCGTGTTTTACGTCAAAGCCAACGGCATGCTCAACCCCAAGGTGTTTAAAGGGGCCACCGTGCAGATCGATGCGCACAGCCATGGTGTGCTCGAAAAAACACTGTCACTGCGCCAAATGAGCACCCGCACCCACCACCCGGGCCGCCACACCGTCGAGATCGTCATCAACGGACACGCGCACAGCATTGGCCACTTCGATCTACACCCCTGAACCCACCCCACGGAGACACCCCATGCAATACACCCACGAACACCGCGAGATCCAGAACACGCTCAAGCGTTTCATCGAAGCCGAGATCAACCCCCATGTGGACGAGTGGGAAGCGGCTGAGATTTTTCCGGCGCATGAAGTCTTCAAGAAGATGGGCAACTTGGGCCTTTTGGGCCTGACCAAGCCCGAGGCTTTTGGCGGTGCGGGGCTTGACTATTCCTACAGCATGGCCATGGCCGAGGCACTGGGCCACATCGACTGCGGCGGCATTCCCATGGCGATTGGCGTGCAGACCGACATGGCCACGCCTGCCTTGGCGCGATTTGGCAGCGACGAGTTACGTGCGCAGTTTTTGGCCCCGGCGATTGCGGGTGACATGGTGGGCTGCATTGGCGTG
>CAYRBW010000228.1:0-3618 GCA_964422575.1 uncultured Limnohabitans sp. | reverse complement strand
GTGTAGTAGGTGTAGAACTTGCCGTTTTAGCCACCTTCATTGGCCGCCTTGAACAGCAAGGCCAGGTCAGAGCCCCAGTTGCCAGTGATCACCGTGTCGGCACCCGAAGCCTTGATTTTGGCAATGTAAGGGGAGAAATCACGCACTTGGGCCAAGGGGTGAAGGTCTTCACCTACGATTTGCACATCGGTGCGCTTGCGGGCCAGGTTTTCCTTGGCGAACTTGGCCACTTGGTGACCGTGTGAGTAGTTCTGGTTGAACAGGTAAACCTTCTTGATGTCCTTGTCATCTTTCATGAACGTGGTCATGGCCTCAATCTTCATGGACGTATCGGCATCAAAACGGAAGTGCCAGTAGCTGCACTTGCTGTTGGTGAAATCGGGGTCTACGGCCGAGTGGTTCAAGAAAATGATTTCTTTGCCAGGGTTGCGCTCGTTGTGTTTGTTGACCGCTTCGATCAAAGCACCCGCGACCGAGGAGCCATTGCCCTGCGTGATGTAACGAACGCCTTGATCCATGGCGGCCTTCAAGGCGTTCAAGCTTTCAGCAGGGCTGAGCTTGTTGTCGATGCCGATGACTTCGAATTTGACACCCGCAGGATTGGTTTTGCTGAATTTTTCGGCAAAGAACTGAAAGCTCTTGAGCTGGTTGCTGCCCACGGGGGCCATCAGGCCCGAAAGTGGGTCAATCCAAGCGATCTTCACGGTTTCGCCCTTTTGAGCAAAGGCGCCCATGGAACAAGCGACCAATGCGGTTGCAGCGATCAAGCGGGTGGTGGTTTTCATTCAAAGTCTCCTGCGTTATGAATCAGAACGGTGTCAGCGTAACCGCTGCAAAACCAAACCGGCTCGGGGTTTGCCCCTAAGCCTTATCACCCGCGCGACTTTGTGAATCACGCGGGCTTGTCTTGCATCAAAGTCCTGGCAAAACGTAATCGGCCAATTGCTCACGCAATTGGGTCTTGAGCATCTTGCCTGTTCCCCCCAAAGGGATGGCGTCCACAAACACCACATCATCTGGAATTTGCCATTTGGCCGTCTTCCCTTCATAAAAAGCAATCAGTTCATCGCGGCTGACCTCAGCTCCCGGTTTCTTGACCACGCACACGATGGGCCGCTCGTCCCATTTAGGGTGGCGCACGCCAATGCAGGCTGCCATGGCCACCGCAGGGTGCGCCATGGCCATGTTCTCGACATCGATCGAGCTGATCCACTCTCCACCAGACTTGATCACATCTTTGCTGCGGTCGGTGATTTGCATGAAACCGTCGGCGTCAATGGTGGCCACATCCCCCGTAGGGAACCAGCCATCGACCAAAGGACTGCCGCCCTCTTGTTTGAAATAGGAGGCAATGACCCAAGGGCCTTTGACCATCAAATCTCCGGCTGATTTGCCGTCATGGGGCAAGGTGTTGCCTTGTTCATCGACGATCTTCATGTCAATGCCAAAAATGCAGCGGCCTTGTTTCAGTCGCAGTTTCATCTGCTGCTCGGCCGGCAAACTCAGGTGCTTGTTTTTCAAAGTGCAAACAGTGCCAAGCGGGCTTAACTCGGTCATGCCCCATGCATGCAACACATCCACCTTGTGGTCTTGGCGGAAGGCGTCGATCATGGCGGGCGGACAAGCCGATCCCCCGATGACAGTTCGGTTCAAGGTGCTGAATTTCAAGGCGGCGGGCTTCATGTGACCTAACAACATTTGCCAAACGGTGGGTACACCAGCCGCAAAGGTCACGCCTTCGGCTTCGATCAATTCGTAGACCGATTTGCCATCCAACGCGGGGCCAGGAAAGACCAGTTTGGCACCGGTCATGGCCGCGCTGTAGGGAATGCCCCAGGCGTTGACGTGGAACATGGGCACCACGGGCAAGATCGCGTCACGCGCCGAGATGCACATGGAGTCGGGCAAGGCTGCTGCGTAGGCGTGCAAGACGGTGGAGCGGTGGCTGTACAAGGCACCCTTGGGGTTGCCCGTGGTGCCGCTGGTGTAGCACAAGCTACAGGCCGCGTTTTCGTCGAGTTGAGGCCATGTGTATGTTGTGGGCTGCTGACCCATCCAGGCCTCGTAGCTCACCAAGCCCGGTATACCTGTGTCAGCAGGTAACTTGTCTGCATCGCACAACGCCACGAATCGGGTGATGGTGGTGCATTGGGCGTGCACAGCCTTGACCAAAGGCAAAAAAGACACGTCAAAGCACAACACCTGGTCTTCGGCATGGTTAGCGATCCAAGCAATTTGTTCAGGGTGCAAGCGAGGGTTGATGGTGTGCAATACCCGGCCCGAACCACTGACGCCAAAGTACAGTTCCAGATGGCGGTAACCGTTCCAGGCCAGCGTGGCGATGCGGGTGCCTTGCGGACATTGCTGTTCATCCAGGGCATTGGCCACCTGGCGCGAACGACGACCCACATCGGCCCAGGTGTAGCGGTGGATGTCCCCTTCCACCCGGCGTGAAACGACCTCGCCGTCGCCATGGTGCTTTTCGGTGAATTCGATGATTGAAGAAATCAGCAGCGATTGCTGTTGCATCAGTCCCAGCATGGGCTTCTCCTGTTTGGGGTTGTTTTCAAGCAAATCATTGTGCTCCCGACGGGATGCGCCCCCGCTTGTAAAACCCGCCAAACTCGGGGTACTTGTCAAGGGCGTGACAATTGAGGCTTATGCAAGCAGCCCCATTGACCCCGAGAAACCCAGCAGACAATGCCCAGTCCGTGCTCACATGGACCCACCGTCTGACGCAATTGGGCCCACGGTATTTCACGCGCCTGCACCCCACACCGATGGCCGCTCCACAGTGGGCGGCGCACAACGAGGCCTTGCGCGCTGAATTGGGCTGGCCCGAAGAAATTTTCAACGAGCATCACCTGCAAGCGCTTAGCGGCAATGCCCTCATGTCCGGCTCCGACCCCTTGGCGACGGTGTACAGCGGCCACCAGTTTGGGCAATGGGCCGGTCAATTGGGTGACGGTCGCGCCATCTGGCTGGGCGAAGCGGCGTCTCACCAAGGACCGCAAGAAATCCAGCTCAAGGGCGCGGGCCGAACCCCTTATTCACGCGGTGGTGATGGTCGAGCCGTGCTGCGCTCCAGCATCCGCGAGTATTTGTGCAGCGAAGCCATGCATGGCTTGGGCATACCCACTACCCGAGCCCTGAGCCTGGTGGCCTCTCCCGAACCTGTGCGGCGGGAAGGGATAGAAAGTGCCGCCGTGGTCGCTCGCGTCGCCCCCAGTTTTTTGCGGTTTGGACACTTCGAGCATTTTTCAGCCCAAGGCGACACAGACAGCCTGCGCACACTGGCCGACCACGCCCTCGCCCACCACTTGCCCGAGTGCCGCGAGCGTGCAGGCCTTTGGCAAGGCAATGTCTACGCCGCCCTGCTCGACGAAGTGCAAGAGCGCACCGCGCATTTGTTGGCGCAGTGGCAGGCTGTGGGCTTTTGCCACGGCGTGATGAACACCGATAACATGAGTCTCTTGGGTCTCACGATCGACTACGGCCCCTTCCAGTTCATGGACCGTTTTGATCCGGGTCATATTTGCAACCACTCAGACCACCAGGGCCGCTATGCTTATGGTCGCCAGCCCAATGTGGCTTATTGGAATTTGTACTGTCTGGCAC
>CAYRBW010000227.1:1935-3632 GCA_964422575.1 uncultured Limnohabitans sp. | reverse complement strand
CTGGACTTCGAGCGCCACGTCCGCGATGCCAACGTGCGCCTGCCCTTCACCGACACAATTGACAAAGCACATCAAGCGGTCAGGCTGATCAACCACACAGCGGAAACCGAAGGCAGCAAGCCCATTGTGTTCACCACCTTGGTGAACATGGATGTACTCAAAGTGCTGCGCGAAAACTGCCAAGGCATGTTGCTGGACATGTTTGGTACCTTTGTGAACCCACTGGAAAACGAGCTGGGCATCAAATCACATCACCGCGTTGGTCGGTTTTCGGATGTCAGCAAAAGCAAGGAGTACCACGACCGGATCGAAGCCATTAACTTTTCGCTGGCCCACGATGACGGCCAATCCAACCGCGATCTGGAGTCGGCCGATGTGATTTTGGTGGGGGTGAGCCGCAGCGGCAAAACCCCAACCAGCCTCTACCTCGCCATGCAGCATGGACTCAAAGCCGCCAACTACCCTTTGATTCCTGAAGACTTTGACCGCCGTCAATTGCCGCCGGCCTTGGTGCCTCACCGCCAAAAAATCTTCGGCCTGAGCATTCAGCCTGACCGGCTGGCGGAAATCCGTGCTGAACGCCGTCCCAACTCTCGTTATGCCAGCATCGAAAACTGCCGCATGGAGGTCTCGGAAGCTGAAGCCATGATGCGCCGCTCAGGCATCCGATGGCTGTCCACCACGACCAAATCCATTGAAGAGATCGCCACCACCATCTTGCAAGAAATCAAACCCGAGCGTCTGATTTACTGAGCGCCTTGCAAGCGCAGGCTCAATCTCAAGACAGTGTTGCCGCAATTCGCTCGGCACATTGCCGCGCTTGGACCGCATCTCGAGCCTCGACCATGACCCGAACGAGCGGCTCTGTGCCACTGGCACGGATCAGGACACGACCCGAATCGCCCAGCACTGCCTCTGCAGAACGAGTGGCTTCCCACAAAGGCTGGTGCGCTTGCCAATCGAAACCCGGTGTTAAACGCACATTGATCAGTGTTTGCGGGAACAAGGTGATGCCCTCCAGCAACTGCGCCATGGTCTTCCCACTGCCCACACAGGCTTGCAGGACTTGCAAAGCACTGACCAAACCGTCGCCTGTGGTGTGCTTGTCCAAGGCCAACAAATGACCTGAGCCCTCCCCACCCAATAACCACCCTTTGTCGTGCAAGACCTCCAGCACATAACGGTCGCCCACTTTAGCCCGCACAAATTGCACACCACGTTGCTTGAGTGCCACCTCCACTGCCAAATTGGTCATCAAAGTGCCCACCGCACCCGGCACGGTTTCGTCACGCGCCAACCGGTCCGCAACCATGAGGTAAAGCAATTCATCGCCATTAAAGAGTCGGCCCGTAACGTCCACGAATTGCAAGCGGTCCGCGTCGCCATCCAGCGCAATGCCGTAATCGGCACCTTGGTCCTTGACCGCTTGCACCAAAGCCTCAGGGTGCGTGGCACCCACGCCCTTGTTGATGTTGAGGCCATCCGGTGAACAGCCGATCGCGATCACCTCAGCTCCTAACTCATGGAAAACCTTAGGGGCGATTTGGTAAGCAGCGCCATGGGCGGCATCCACAACGATCTTCAAGCCTTTGAGGGTCAAGTCGTTGGAAAAAGTGCTCTTGCAAAATTCGATGTAACGACCTGCTGCATCATCCAGTCGCCTGGTTTTACCTAGCGATGCCGAATCGACCCAGACA
>CAYRBW010000227.1:0-1925 GCA_964422575.1 uncultured Limnohabitans sp. | reverse complement strand
CCCAGACAGGGTCTTCAAGCAAAGTCGCTTCAACCTGTTCCTCCCAAGCATCTGACAACTTCTTGCCTTGTGCACTGAAAAACTTGATGCCATTGTCCGCAAACGGGTTGTGGCTTGCACTGATCACCACACCCAGCGAGGCCCGTTGCGCCCGAGTCAAATAGGCCACAGCAGGCGTGGGCACAGGACCCAACAACACCACGTCAACGCCCGCCGAGTTGAAGCCCGACTCCAAGGCACTCTCCAGCATATAGCCAGAAATGCGTGTGTCCTTGCCGATCAACACTACAGGATGCGACTCCTGAGCCTTTAAAACACGGCCCACGGCATGCGCCAAACGCAAAATGAAATCGGGCGTGATGGGGCGTTGACCTACCGTGCCACGAATGCCGTCTGTGCCGAAATATTCACGCGCCATGGAATGCTCCTGATTTTTGTAATAAGTTAAAGAATTTTACCTCCCAGGGCAACTCGGGAGCAGGCACCAAGGGTGCGCCGTCGCTCAGTGACCAAGCCCCCCCCTGACGCATGGCCTGCCAGACTTTGAGCGCGTCCACCGTTGGCTTAACGTCGTGCACGCGAACCACGCAAGCACCCCGCTCCACGGCCAGCAAAGCCGCGGCCACACTCGCGGCCTGTCTCTCGGCGGGGTCAGGGGTTTGGCCGTTCTGTGCCAGAACCACCCCCAAAGAAGACTTGCGCGACCATCCCGTCAAGACCGGATAACCCAAGTGCAGCAAATCGACCTGCCTCGCAAGCAACTGAAAATTCTGCGCAATGGTTTTGCCAAAACCGATGCCAGGATCCAGCACTAGCCTGGACGCAGCAATGCCCTTCGCGGTGAGTGACTCGGCGCGATCCTTCAAGAACGCGATGACCTCACACAGCACATTTCCAGTCATGGTCTGCATTTGCATGGTTTGCGGGTCGCGGTGCATGTGCATCAAACACACACCACAAGCCGGATGTGCGGCGATGACACGCTCAGCCCCCGGCTGACGCAAAGCCCAAATGTCGTTGATGATGTCAACGCCCAGGTCCAGCACCGCCTGCATCACTTCAGGTTTGTAGGTGTCCACGGATATCGGCACTTGCCACCGAACTGCTTCACGCAAAAATGGGACAAGCCGCGCCAACTCTTCAGACAAAGGCACAAGATCTGCCCCGGGCCGCGTGGACTCGCCTCCCACATCCAAAATGCCCGCCCCTTCATGCAGCAATTGCTCAGCATGTCGCAAGGCTTGTGCCGTATTGCCATGCCGACCACCGTCAGAAAATGAGTCCGGCGTGAGGTTCACAATCCCCATGACACAAGGGTTCGAAAGATCAAGCTCAAACCGTGTGGTCTGCCAGTGCATGGTCATATGCCCTCTTGTTTTTCGGATTTCATGTCGGTGAATCACCATGAAAATCGGGGCCCAAGGGCCCCGATTTGGCTGCAGTGCTGTTTGGGTCTCAAGCAGCCGTGGTTGCCGGTTCAGGCTGAACGACTGGCGTGCCGCCACCATGGCCGCCACCAGAGGGCGGGGTACGAGGTGTCCAGTCTTTTGGTGGCACCGGATCACGCCCAGCCATGATGTCGTCGATCTGGTCCTTGTCGATGGTTTCCCACTCCAACAAAGCTTTGGCCATGGCATGCATTTGTGCACTGTGCTCTTCAATCAGGCGACGGGCCAAATTGTATTGCTCGTCAATGATGCGGCGCACTTCCATATCAACCTTTTGCATGGTTGACTCGCTCATGTTGGTGGTCTTGGTGACCGAGCGCCCCAAGAACACTTCGCCTTCGTTTTCGGCATAGACCATCGGACCCAAGGCATCGGTCATGCCATAACGGGTCACCATATCGCGCGCGATGTGGGTGGCGCGTTCGAAGTCGTTGCTGGCACCGGTCGTCATCTGGTTCATGAAAACCTCTTCTGCGA
>CAYRBW010000226.1:0-3636 GCA_964422575.1 uncultured Limnohabitans sp. | reverse complement strand
CATTGGGGCTTCCTCAAAGTACGAATGACTGGGCCAGATTGTGCAGGCGCCCCTGCTGCATACACAGCTTCAGGACCATCTACCAGCTAGAACAAATTCGCATAACCAATGAATGGGTATGACAAAATAACCCGAACAGAAAGGCCTCTATGGACCTCAAACAGCTCGAATACTTTGTGCGTGTGGCCGAACTGAGCAGTTTCACCCGCGCCGCCCAGGCCTTGAACATCGCACAACCCGCGCTCAGCCGCCAGGTGCGCCTGCTCGAAGTGGAGCTGCGGCAGAACCTGCTGGTGCGCAATGGCCGTGGCGCAACCCCCACCCAAGCCGGGCAATTGCTGCTGGAGCACGGTCGGGGCATCCTGCACCAAGTCGAACGGGCGCGTGAAGAGTTGGCGCGAGTTCGCAGCGGATTGACAGGCCGCGTCGCGCTGGGCCTGCCGCCTTCTGTGGCCCGGGTGCTCACGGTGCCACTGACCCGCGCATTCAGGCAGCGCATGCCCGAAGCGCAACTGTCCATCAGCGAGGGGCTGTCCAGCGGCATGCAAGAAAACCTGCAAAACGGCCGACTCGACATTGCGGTGCTTTACAACCCCAGCCGAGTGGCGGGCATCGAACACACCCCGCTGGTTCGAGAAGAATTGTTGCTGGTGCAGCCACGCCCACCGGGCCTGCAAGAAGACCCACCGCCGCCGCCCATCGCCCTGAAAGATGTGGCCAACTTGCCTCTGGTCATTCCCACCCGCCCCAACGCGATCCGCATGTATGTGGAGTCCGAGATGGCTGCGATGGGCTGCCGCCCTCAAATTGCGCTGGAAATCGACGGTGTGAGCGCCATTTTGGACTTGGTGGCCGATGGTGCGGGTTACGCCATTTTGTCGCGCAACGCCGTCATGCGCTCGGTGCGACCTTCGGCATTTTCGGTGCGCCCCCTGTCTGAACCTTCATTGACAATCCAACTGACCACGGCCATCAGCTCATTGCGGCCCACCACGCTGACCCAGCAAGCCACTTTGGGGCTGATCACCGAGGTGGCCAAGGAGTGGCTTGTCACGTAGGACTGTGCTTTTTGCACCGACAAACAGCAAGTTGCTGCACGGATCACCAAGGATGGTGCTGCAGCGCCCACAGCAAACCACTCAGTGTGAAAAAGGACACGACCGTGGTCACCAACAAGGCCGCCGCGCTGATGGCTCCATGACCATGGCGCTGGTTCAAGATGGTGAAGATGCCCAGCATGGGCAAAGCACCTGACAGCAAGGCGGCTGAACGCAATGCAGGATCGGCCACTGGCATCACGAAGCTGAGCACCAAAAACATCGACAGCGGGTGCAGGAACAACTTGCCGAAGGTGATCTGCGCGACGGTGCCTTGAAGGCCTTCGACTTTGAGGCCCACCAAAGAGCCCCCGATCACAAACAAGGACAAGACCGCACTGGCCTGTGCAAACAAATTAACCGTCCGGGCCAAAGGCGCAGACAGCGCCAAGTCAAACCAGGCAAACACAAACCCACCCACAATGCCCCAAATCATGGGGTTCTTGGCCAGGTTTTTCAGGGTCTGCGCGATGACCTTTTTCCAGTGTCCTGACGGACCACCTTGCGCATCGGCCACAGCCAACAGAAAAGGGATCATCAGCAGGTTTTCAACCACCATGTTCAGCGCCAGCGCCACACCGGCCACGGGCCCCAGGGTCAGCAGCATGATAGGGTAGCCCACAAAGCCGCTGTTGGGGCAAGACATGCCCATGGCCATCATGCTGCTGTAGCTCAGGCTGTGGCCCTTGACTTTGCGCGCCCACAACAAGCCCAGCAGCGCCACCGTGAACGAACCCACGGCATAAGCCATCAGGTAATGACCGTTGAGGATTTCGCCCAGGCGACGCTGCGACAAAGCATTGAACAGCAGCGCAGGCAAAGCCAGATTGAGGGTGAATTTGCCAAACACTTGCATGTCCGATTTGGCAAAAACACCTTGGCGTGTGAGCACATAACCCAGCGCGATGACCAGGTAAATCGGACCAGTAATGCCCAGAATTTCAATGACCGAATTCATCGTGCGCCCGTCATTGTTTGGGGATACCGGCTTTGTCAATCACATCGCTCCAGCGCACGATGTCGGCTTCCAGAAGACGGCCCAACTGCTCTGGGGTGCTGTGCTTGGTACTCACGTTCAGATCGGCGAGGCGCTTTTTCACATCGGGATGGTTCAAGGCTTTTTGAGCTGCCAGATTCAGGCGGGCGATCACAGCAGGTGGTGTGCGAGCGGGTGCAGCCAAAGCATTCCAAGACGACACGTTGAAGCTGCTGAGCCCAGCATGGCTGCTGACCAAGGGCACGCCCGGCAGATCGGCAGGTCGCGCGTCGCCCATCACCGCCAACGCGCGCACGGCTTTGGCTTGAATTTGGGGCTTCATCGGGCCCAGAATTTCAATCGCTGCATCCACCTGACCACCGCGTAAAGCGTTGATGACGGCTGGCGTGCCGTTGTAGGGTACAACTTGCGCAATCAGGTTGGCTTGAGAGCGAAACAGCTCGGCCGCCAAGTGTTGGGTACTGCCCGTATTGATGGTGCCCAGATTCAGCTGACCGGGATGGGCACGCCCCCAGGCCAACAAATCGGCCAAGCTTTTGTAGGGCGAAGACTCCGGGACCAGGACCGCCAAATCGAACTGACCGAGCAAAGAAACGGGAGCCAGATCACGTCGAGGATCAAACGGCAATTTTTTGAACAAGCTCACGCTCACAGCCGTGCCATTGGACATGAGGAACAAGGTGTAACCATCGGGCTCGGCTTTGACCACGGTCTCGGCGGCCACGATACCGCCGGCACCCGGCTTGTTCTCGATCATGACCGACTGACCCAGGCCTTCGGCCATTTTTTGCGCCACCGTACGGGCTGTGAGATCGGCCACACCACCCGCCCCAAAGGGCACAACGATGCGAATGGGTTTGGACGGGAAATCACTCTGGGCAAGAGCCCAAGGACCCGACAGGCAAAGCCCAACAATCAACATGAACTGCAGACAACGGCGGGGGATCTTCATGAAAAAAATTTTCTAAGCGGTAAAGCAAGGCCCTATCTTGATGCAAGCACACGCATGCCCAGCACACACTCAAATCCGTGCGCGCACCATGAGCACATGGTGCTCAGATGTCCAGCACCAAACGTGCCGTCTGGCTGCGTGAGCAGCACACCATGATGCAGTCGCCTTTTTCTTGTTCCTCGGGGGTCAGGTACATGTCCCAGTGGTCGGGCGTGCCGGCCACCACTTTCGTCAGGCAGGTTCCGCAAATGCCTTCCGAGCAAGAAAACGGCACATCGTGCCCCGCGTCTTGCAACACTTTCAGAATCGATTGGTCTTTGCTGACTTGGAGGGTCTGGCCGCTTTTTTGCAGTTGCACTTCAAAACTACCGTCGGTAGCGATGGGGGTTTGGGTCAGGTCGGTGGCGCTCATGGGGTGACTTCTGTGGTGTTTTCTGCAGCGAGCAAGCGGTCAATGATGCGGCGCGACTGCACCCCGCCTGAATCAATGTTGAGCATCAACAGCTTGCGATCGCGCCACTTGCTGATGTTGGCCTGCTGCAATTGCAGCATCACCATGTCTTCGTTGAAGATGCCGCCCTGCCCAGCAC
>CAYRBW010000225.1:0-3682 GCA_964422575.1 uncultured Limnohabitans sp. | reverse complement strand
GACCAACATCGATGCCGACCACATGGAAACCTATGGCCATGATTTGGCCAGGTTGAAGTCGGCCTTCGTGGAGTTTTTACACCGCATGCCTTTCTATGGCACGGCCATTGTGTGCTGTGACGATGCTGGCGTGCAGTCCATCGTGAACGACATTGCCCGTCCTGTGACGACTTATGGTCTGAACGAAGGTGCGCAAGTGCGGGCCGTGGATGTGCGCGCTGAGCATGGTCAGATGCATTTCACGGTTCAAAGGCGCAATGGCGTGACGCTGCCCGATTTGCCTTTGGTGCTCAATTTGCCGGGCAACCACAATGTGCTGAACGCCCTGGCTGCGGTGGCGGTGGCGGTGGAGTTGGGGCTGGATGATGCAGCCGTGCAGCGCGCACTGGCTGGCTTCAAAGGTGTGGGGCGTCGTTTCCAGCGTTATGGCGAAGTTCCGGTTCCCGGTGACTTAGGGCATTTCACCGTGATCGATGATTACGGTCATCACCCGGTCGAGATGGCGGCCACATTGTCCGCTGCACGTGGGGCATTTCCGGGACGTCGGCTGGTGTTGGCCTTCCAGCCACACCGTTATAGCCGCACGCGTGATTGCTTTGAAGACTTTGTGAAAGTCATCGGCCAGGGTTGCGACTGCGTCTTATTGTCCGAGGTTTATGCCGCCGGTGAAGCTCCGATTGTTGCAGCCGATGGTCGCTCGCTGGCCCGTGCGTTGCGTGTGGCGGGTAAGGTAGAACCTGTATTTGTCGACGCTATTTCTGAGATGCCCCAAGCCGTTCTGAGCAATGCACGTGATGGTGATGTGGTGATTTGCATGGGCGCGGGCTCCATCGGCGCAGTACCCGCCAAGGTGGTCGAGTTGGGAGGTGCTGCATGAGCGTTTCCAATTTTGGCAAAGTGGCCGTTCTCATGGGCGGGCGCTCTGCCGAGCGAGAGGTTTCCTTGATGTCAGGTCAAGGCGTGTTGAAAGCGCTGCAGTCCAGCGGCGCAGATGCGCATGCGTTTGATCCTGCCGAGCGGGATCTGAGTGAGTTGAAGCGTGATGGATTTGACCGTTGCTTCATTGCTTTGCATGGTCGATACGGCGAAGACGGCACGGTGCAAGGTGCTCTGGAACTGCTGGGTATTCCCTACACCGGTTCTGGTGTCATGGCTTCGAGCATCGCCATGGACAAAACCATGACCAAAAGAGTCTGGATTGCCGAGGGCTTGCCCACGCCGGACTATGTCTTGGTGCACCGTGAGCAATTGGACCAAGTCTCGGTTGATGCACTGGTCAAAACCCTCGGCTTGCCCATGATCGTCAAACCAGCGCGCGAAGGCTCGTCCATTGGCGTGACCAAGGTCATGACTGCAGACGACCTGCCGGCAGCTTTGACGGCCGCAGGGGAGTGTGACGCCGATATTTTGTGTGAACAATGCATCGTGGGTGATGAAGTCACATGCCCCGTGATGGGGACCGGTGAGAGCAGCCAAGCTTTGCCCGTGATTCGGATTGTGGCGCCCGCCGGCAACTACGATTACCAAAACAAATACTTCACCGATGACACCCAGTACCTGGTGCCGTCGGGCTTGCCTGCTGCAGAAGAAGCGGCCATTGAGGCCTTGGTGCTCAAAGCTTACCAAGTGCTGGGATGCCGGGGTTGGGGACGCATTGACGTGATGATCGATGCGGCCACACGCCAGCCGTACCTGCTTGAAATCAACACATCACCGGGCATGACGGGTCATTCTTTGGTGCCCATGTCGGCACGCGCAGCAGGCATCAGCTACGAAGGCCTGTGCGGCCAGTTGCTTGCGGCTGCCACGCTGGACCATGAGCAGGAGGCGTTCGAGTGAAAAAAGCCATGCCTTTACCGCTGGATATTCGGCTCATGAACATGACGGCAGCTTCGCTGATGGTGCTGTTTGTGTTGCTGATGTTCGCGGGCGGTGCTTGGTGGATGTTGCGGCATCCGGCATTTTCGATTCAAGCGATCACCGTTCAGGGCGATGTGACACGCAACAACGCCGTCACATTGCGGGCCAATGTGATGCCGCAATTGAGCGGCAACTTCTTCACCATCGATTTGAACCGGACGCGTGAGGCCTTTGAAGCGGTGCCTTGGGTTCGGGGTGCTGTTGTGCACCGCGATTTTCCCAACAGCTTGAGGGCTGTCTTGGTCGAGCACGAGCCCATGGCGCTGTGGGGCGATGAAGGCTCTAACAAGATGGTCAATCAGCAAAGCCGTGTGTTTGAGGCCAATGTTGAAGACGCTGATGTGGAGCGTCTGCCGCGCCTCAGGGGCCCGGAAGAACAGTCAGCGGTTGTGGTTGACATGTACCGACACCTGTTGCCTCTTTTTGAGGTGATGGACATGGGCATTGATCAACTTGAACTGACGCCACGGGGCAGTTGGCGTGTTTTGACACAAAGTGGCGCATGGTTGGAACTTGGGCGCGGCACTGAGGCGGAAGTGGGGGCCCAACTGAAGACGTTTTTCAGAACACTGTCGCAGGTCACAGCGCGTTATGGGCGCACGCCCACAGCATTGGTGGGGGCGGACTTGCGTCACAAAGATGGTTATGCCTTGCGTTTGCGTGGTGTGACCACGCTGGAAGCGCAAACACAGAAAAAGCCTTGAGCGATCAAAGCACAGGAATGAAACGGAAACGGTGAGTCAAATGGCAAAAGAGTACAAAGATCTGGTCGTCGGTTTGGATATTGGCACCTCCAAAGTCATGGCGGTGGTGGCCGAGGTGATGCCCGATGGCACGCTGAAAATCGCGGGCTTGGGCATTGCCCCAGGCAATGGCTTGAAGCGAGGTGTTGTGGTCAACATCGATGCCACGGTGCAAAGCATCCAACAGGCCCTCAAAGAGGCTGAGTTGATGGCCGATTGCAAGATCACCCGAGTGAATGTGGGCATCACCGGTAGCCACATCCGCGGCATCAACTCCAGCGGCATGGTGGCGATCAAGGACAAGGAAGTCACGCAAGCCGATGTGGCCCGAGTGATGGAAACCGCCCGTGCGATCAATATTTCAACCGATCAACGCTTGTTGCTCGTGGCACCACAAGAGTTTGTGATCGATGGCCAGGAAGTCAAAGAACCCATCGGCATGAGCGGCATGCGTCTCGAAGCCAAAGTGCACATCGTGACGGGTGCACAAAGTGCCGCCGAAAACATCATCAAATGCGTGCGCCGCTGTGGCCTCGAAGTGGACCAATTGCTGCTCAACCCTCAATCGTCCAGTCTGGCGGTCTTGTCAGAAGACGAGCGCGAACTGGGTGTGGTGTGTGTGGACATCGGCGCAGGCACCACCGACGTGGCGATCTTTGCCAGTGGCTCAATCCGTCACACCGCCGTGATCCCGATTGCCGGCGACCTGATCACCAGCGACATCGCCATGGCCTTGCGCACACCCACCAAGGATGCTGAAGACATCAAGGTTGAAAGCGGCTTCGCCAAACAGTTGCTGGCCGATCCGGATGCCCAAGTCGAAGTGCCGGGACTGGGCGACCGCGGCCCTCGTATGTTGAGTCGTCAGGCATTGGCGGGCGTGATCGAGCCACGCATCGAAGAAATTTTCTCGCTCGTGCACCAAGTCATCCGCGAATCGGGTTACGAAGAAGTGCTGTCCTCGGGCATCGTGCTCACTGGGGGCAGCGCGGTCATGCCAGGCATGGTGGAACTGGGTG
>CAYRBW010000224.1:488-3701 GCA_964422575.1 uncultured Limnohabitans sp. | reverse complement strand
AAGTCCGGCGCAATGGGTTTAGCGCTGGCGTGAAAATGAATTTTTCAGGGACGACCAGGTACTGCCATGCGCCGTAATCAAGCTCTCCAACATCAGCTTGAGTTGATGCGCCGGTTCGGCCCCCAAAGCCGACACCACCTGTGCTTCGTGCGCTTTGGCTTGCTTCAGCAGGGGCTGCACTTTGCGCCGACCTGCGGCCGTGAGGCTGACCAGGCTTTGCCGTTTGTCGTGCGCGGCGTCGCAACGCTTGACCCACCCGGCGCCCTGCATGCGGCCCACCAGCTTGGTCACGGTGGGTTGCTTGGCCAGCACGATGCTGGCGAGTTCGTTGATGCTCAAACTGTCTTTGCCCGACAGGCTGGCCATGACGCGCCACTCCATCAGGCTGAGGCCACTGGCCTCGACCACGGCGTGGAACTCGCTCGAAATCAAATGGCTGGCGCGTGCCAGCAGGTAGGCCAGGTAGTCGTCGACAAAGCCTGGCTCGGTGGTCATGGCAGCGGCTTGTGCAGAGGTGCCGTAGAACTGAACTGCCCGCCTTGGTAGACCAGCGGTGCCGTGCCATCGCTGAAACCGCAACGCTCCACCTCGCCCACAAAAATCACATGGTCGCCTTCTTCGTGTCGGCTGCGGTTGTGGCATTCAAACCAAGCCAGCGCGCCATCCAAAATGGGCAAACCCGACTCGCCCAGCGTGTAAGCGGTGTCGGCAAAGCGGTCGCCCTTGCCGAAGGCAAAACGGTTGCACACATCCAGCTGATCGGCGGCCAGCACATTCACCACGTAATGCGTGCCTGCATGAAACAGCGGTGCGCTGCTGGCGCCTTGCCCCAGGCTCCACAGCACCAGCGGTGGCGTGAGCGACACCGAGTTGAATGAACTGGCGGTGATGCCCACAAAGCTGCTGCTGGCTGAATCGCCCTTGCGTGCACCCGGCGCGAACGTGGTGATGACGGTCATTCTTCTTCTGCGTGTTCGGACCTTGAACGATAGCGCGACAGTGCTTGCTTGAAATGCGGCGTTTCAAAGTCTGGGCTCAGCGCTTTGATGTGAGATGGGGGGGCTTGGTGCATGGGTTGATCATAGTTGAATTGTATGAATTTTCATATAAACTGATCATTCATGCCTGCAGGTGAGCCGTTCAGCGCTGCAGGCCAAGGAGACAAGCATGCTGGTAGAACGAATCGAAAACAGGTGGCTCGCGGCGTTTACC
The DNA here is from genome assembly GCA_964422575.1 of uncultured Limnohabitans sp. Lineage (GTDB taxonomy): Bacteria > Pseudomonadota > Gammaproteobacteria > Burkholderiales > Burkholderiaceae_C > Limnohabitans_A. Next base: position 2,489 of record CAYRBW010000224.1, on the reverse strand, counting down.
CGCACCTTCACGCTGTGCAAGGTGCAGCCCGGTGAGGTGGTGGCCATTTTGGCCGAAACCCAATCACGCCGGGTCAACGTGGACTTGGCCCGCCTCGCGCTAGAGGCCATGGGGGCCAAGGTGTTTGAGTTGACGCTGACCACGCCCCCCTTGACCGCCCCCGCACCGGTGCGCTCTACCGGAGCCAGCGACGCCATTGGGCAATTGGGGCCTGTCGTGGCCGCGCTGGCCCGCGCCGACATGGTGGTGGACTGCACCGTCGAGGGCCTGCTGCACGCCCCCGAGCTGCCCACCATCATGAAGGGCGTGGACGGGCACATGCCGCGCCTGTTGATGGTGTCGAACGAGCACCCCGAAATTTTGGAACGCACCGTGCCCGATCCGGCGCTCGAAGGTGTGGTGCGCTCAGCCATGAAAAAGCTCCGCGCCGCGCAGCAGATGCATGTGACGTCTGCGGCTGGCACCGACCTGCGCGTGAACCTGAAACACGGCGACAATAAATCCGTGTTCGGCGGCGGGTGGGGCTTTTGCCCGAAGACCGGCATGGTCTCGCACAGGCCTGCGGGCTTGGCACTGGCGTTCCCGGCGGCGGGCAGCGTCAATGGCACGCTGGTCATGGCCCCGGGTGATGTGAACCTGACCTTCAAGCAATACCTGCGGGACACGATCCGCTTGACCATCGAGAATGACAGCGTGGTTGCCATCGAGGGGCAGGGTGTGGATGTGGACATGATGCGCGGCTACTACAAGGCCTGGGAAGACTTTGAGGGCCACCGCGCCGCCTACGCGGTCTCGCATGTGGGCTTTGGCCTGAACCCGGCGGCGCGTTGGGACGCGATGGCGTTTTACGACAAGCGCGACTGCAACGGCACCGAGCTGCGCGCCTTTGCGGGCAACTTTTTGTACTCGACCGGGGCCAACGAAGTCGCGGGCCGCCACACGCTGGGCCATTTCGATTTGCCGATGCGCGGCTGCACCATTCGGCTGGACGACACCGTGGTGGTCGATGCCGGTCAGGTCGTGAGCGCGGCGCTGGCATGAGCGCGGCAGCCTTCACCGACGTGGGCTTGCCCACACAGCCCGCTGTGGTCTTCTTGCATGGCGTGGGCGGTGGCCGACACGGATGGGCACCGCAGCAAGCGCATGTGGCCCAATTGGGTTGGCGCAGCCTGGCTTGGGACATGCCCGGCTATGGCGACAGCGCCTTGGTCACCCCTTATGACTTCGACCACTTGGCGCAAGCCCTTTGGCAAATGCTGGACGCGGCGCACATCAACCAAGCCGTGTTGGTGGGGCACAGCATGGGGGCCATGGTCGCCTTGCAAGCCTGGACGCAAAAGCCAGAGCGCATCACTGGCTTGCTGCTGGCCGCCAGCAGCCCGGCTTTTGGCCGCAGCGACGGTGATTTTCAAAAGCAGTTTTTGGCGCAGCGCCTGGCCCCGCTGGAATCGGGAAAAACCATGGGCGACATCGCGGGCAAGCTGATCCCCACCATGGCCGCGCCCGGTGGCGATGCCGCCCACACGATCCCTGCCCATCTGAAGTCGGCGCACCAAAGCATGTCGGCCGTGCCGCCCGACACTTACCGCGCCGCCTTGCATGCGCTGGTGCAGTTCGAGCAACGCGCCGCCTTGCCCACCCTCACCGTGCCGGTGTTGTGTTTGGCCGCTGAACACGACCGCACCGCACCGCCCACCGTGATGGCACTTATGGCGCAAAAGATCCCCGGTGCGCGCTACGCCTGTTTGGCGGGCGCGGGTCACTTGCTGCATGACGAACAGCCCGAGGCGTTCAACGCCGAACTCGAAAAATTTCTGAAGGACGTGAAACCATGAGCGACGTGCAAGACAAATCCCAAGCCGACGTCATGCCGATTTGTGGCGACGATTACCCCCTGACCGAAAAACAGCAAAAGCTGATGGCGCTGGCCCGGCAACTGGGCCGCGAGAAGTTCGCCCCCCGCGCCGCGCAACTCGACCGCGACGCCGCTTTCCCATTCGC
>CAYRBW010000224.1:0-478 GCA_964422575.1 uncultured Limnohabitans sp. | reverse complement strand
GACTCGGGCCTGCTGGCGCTGTGTGTGCCCGAAGCGCATGGCGGCCAGGGTGCTGACTACGCCACCTATGCGATGGTGTCCGCCGAGATCGGTCGTTACTGTGGTGCCACGGCGCTCACCTTCAACATGCATGTCTGCACCATGCTTTGGAGCGGCTTGCTGTCTGAAGACCTGGAGATGACGCCCGAGCAGCGCGCCACCCACCGCCAGCACCAGGCCACGCACTTTGCCCGCGTGGTGAAAGACGGCGCGATTTACGCACAGCCTTTTTCTGAAGGCGGCGCTGCGGCCTCGGGGGCGCAACCCTTTGGCACCACGGCTGTGAAGGTCGATGGCGGCTGGAAGATCAGCGGCTTCAAGAAGTTCGCATCGCTTGCCGGTTATTGCGACTACTACACCATCGTCTGCACCGAGGTGTTCGAGGGTCAGGAACCGCGCCACGAGGACACGATGCTGTTCGTCGTGCACAAGGACGCAC
>CAYRBW010000223.1:0-3746 GCA_964422575.1 uncultured Limnohabitans sp. | reverse complement strand
CGCAGCGGGACTTGCACCCGCAGGTGTGCGCCCATGCTGGGCGCACCATGAAAAAGGCCGCTCTGGGCGGCCTTGGGTCAGATTGGTTGACACCCCGTCACATCATGCGCTTGGGGGCGCTGTGGTGGTGGTCGGTGATGCGGTCTTTGTGTTTGACCACTTGGCGGTCCAGTTTGTCCACCAGCTCGTCGACGGCTGCGTACAGATCCTCGTGCGCGCTTTCTGCAAACAGGTCATTGCCTTTGACGTGGATGTTGCATTCAGCGCGCTGGCGCTTTTCCTTTTCTTTCTGCTTCTCGACGGTCAGCAGCACTTTGACGTCTACCACCTGATCGAAATGCCGGGTGATGCGGTCGAGCTTCCCTGTGACGTACTGGCGCAAGGCCGGGGTCACTTCGAGATGGTGCCCGCTGATGGTTAAATTCATAGTCGTCGCCTCCATAGATTCAGGATAGAAAAGCCCCGCCGAAGACAGGGTTGCGAAACCACCCTCGGGGAGTGGTTCAACTCCACTATGCGCCGCCCCGCATTGAAAAGCAAGGCCACCCGAGGTAAACCCCCAGAGACCCGATGAATTGCCCGCCCAAAGGCTTTTCGGTGCTATTGTTCGGCTTGGAACGCGATTTGAAACACCATCGGCGACACCTGAGGCAGCCCAACCAACTTCAAGAGCTGGCAGCTGGCGCACCATGCAAGCGCAAATGCCCAGCCAGCCAAGCGCTGAGCAAACTGGCTGACACCCCCAGCAAACCCGCCACCCAATACAACGTGAGTTGCCCCAGGCCATCGCGCCCGATGATGAGGCCCGCCACCAAAGCGGCCAAGCCCATCGCGGCGGATTGCACCGCCGAGTTGAGGGTCATAAAGGTCCCACGCAAACGCGGCTCCACAGCCGACGAAATCATCGCCATGCCGGGAATCATGCGGCCGCTCATGACGGTGAATAACAAGGTCGATATGGTGAGCAAACCCCACAGCGGCAGACCTTGCGACAAGGTGGTAGCCATCAAGGGGGCAGCCACAGCCAACGCCAAACGCTGGAACACCTTGACTTTACCCACACGGTCCGTCAGGCGACCAAAGTAACGGGCACTGAGCAAGGTGGCCACGCCGCCGCACAGGTAAATCCATGGCACTTGCTGGGTCTGCATGCCCGCATTCGACTGCAGGTAAATGGTGATGTAAGGGATCACCGTGAAACTGGCAAACATCATCAGACCCGACACCCCAAAAGCTTTGAGGTGATTGACATCAGCCAAGACCTGCCCGATACCGCGCCAGACATTGAGGCGATCCGGGTGGTGCAAGTGGGCATCCAAGCGGGGCAAAGTTTGCCAAGCCCCCATCGCCAACAGCCCCACCAGCAAGGCAATGCCAAAGAAAGGGGCGTGCCAACTCAAGTGAGCAGCCAAAAACAAGCCCAAAGGCACACCGGCCACAGTGGAGACGGAAAACGAGGTCATCACCACACTCATGGCCCGGCCTCTGCGCTCAAATGGAACCACATCGGCCACGATGGTCTGGGACAAGGCCGACAAAACACCACCGAACAAGCCTGCAGCCACGCGCGCCAACATGAGTGAAACATATTCGGGTGCCAAACCGCATGCCAATGTGGCCAAGCCAAACAAGATGTACATCACGAGCAACAAGCGTTTTCGGCTGAACCGGTCAATGTAGGTGGCCGCCATCAATCCGGACAGGCCTGCGGACAAGGTGTAGGCCGAGACCAGCAAGCCAAACTGCGCATTGCTGATGCCAAACAGCGCTGTGAACTGCGGCCCCAGCGGCATCATGATCATGAAATCCAGGATGTGGGTGAACTGGATACCCGCCAGCGTCAACAGAAGCCAGCGTTCGCGCCGTAGAGTCAGGTGGGGTGTCATGGAACAATGCAATTGAATTGACTGAATCTAACACCCTGCGCCAAAACCCCTGCCATGCACATCGATAGCCTGACGCACTCACCTCCAGCGACAAACGCCCGCCTCGTTCATGGCCTGGTGCTGATGGGCGGTGGCGCACGCACAGCCTACCAGGCAGGTGCATTGCAAGCCATTGGCCAATTGTTGGGCCGTCAAAGCACCAGCACAGCGCCCAGCTTCCCTTTTCAGATACTGACAGGCACATCAGCCGGTGCGTTGAACGCGACATTTTTGGCCAGCAAGGCCATGGATGGACTGCGCGGACTGGATGAATTGGCCAGGTTTTGGGGCGAACTGCGCTCCGAAGCGGTGTACCAGCTGCCCCAAACCCCTTTGGCCAAAGTCAGTCGATGGGCCACCGCGATGGGGCTGGTCTTGTCGGCCAAACAATCGGCCTGTGTGATGGACAGCCTCCCTCTGGTCAACACCTTGCACAGCGCGATTGCGCTGGACCGCATCGACACAGCCTTGCAAACCGGGGCGCTACAGGCACTGGCCGTCACGGCCTCGAGCTATTCCAGCGGGGTTCACTGGACTTTTTGCCAAACCCGTGATGGCCAGCTCATTCCCTGGAGTCGACCCGGCAGGCGCGCCGAGCAACAACCCATCACCATCGAGCACTTGATGGCCTCCAGCGCCATCCCTTTCATTTTCCCGTCAACGCCTTTGTGGGTGGATGGTGGCATGGAATATTTTGGGGATGGCTCCATGCGCCAGCTATCGCCCTTGTCTTCTGCCGTTCATCTGGGCGCAGACCGCATCTTGGCCATTGGTGTGGGTCAACCCCAGCGAGCAGGTCTCGGGACACCGCCGCAATCGAACACACGCCCCTCACTGGGCACGATCGCTGGCCATGCCATGGCCAGCGTTTTCCATGACACGTTGGAAGCAGACATCGCACAAGTCCAGCGAATCAACCAGTCCCTGGGGATGCTTCCCGAGAGCGTGCGCGCCGAATTGCCCTTTTGGTCGGTGCAGGTTTTGGCCCTGCAGCCCAGCGCATCACTCGATGCGCTGGCACAAGAACACGCGCCCGCCATGCCCAAACCGATCCTTCGGGTACTCGAAGGCTTGGGGGCCTTGCGCGGCAGCGGCGCAGGTCTGGCCAGTTATTTGCTGTTCGAGCCCGGCTTCACCCAAGCCTTGATGGCACTTGGCCACGCAGACGTCCAGGCCAGAGCCGATGAAATCCTGACGTTCTTGAGCCCCCAGCCAGGTCATCCGGTGCGATAATTCGCCGATTCATTTTGGAGACACATTGCTGTGGAAACTACCCCGAGTTGGTAGCTTTCGGACGCCTTGAGCATTGGCCCATCGTTCGAAAGCTGCAGAAAACCCCCTTCGCCGCCCCTTTGAACCTTTGGCACTTGGCCATTTTTCGGATTCGCCATGCTCAACATCTTCACCCTCGTCAACGGTCGACTCTTTCAAGAAGAGATCGAGTCACTCGAAGAACTTTCGCGTTTCCAACCCATCTGGGTTGATCTGGAGTCGCCCACGCTGGAAGAAAAGCGTTGGATCAAACAGTACTTCGGCCTGTCCATCCCGGAAGACGCGATGGATGAGGACATTGAGGAATCGGCCCGCTTTTACGAAGAAGACAACGGCGAGTTGCACATCCGTTCTGACTTTTTGATCGCCGACGAGGACGAACCTCGCACGGTGCGATGCGCCTTCATCCTGAACCAGCACAACGCCAATCTCAAAAGCCAAGGCGTCTTGTTTTCCATCCACGACGAAGACGTGCCGGTATTCCGCCTTTTGCGCATGCGCGCGCGCCGTGCACCGGGCTTGATCGAAGATGCCAAAGAAGTGCTGCTC
>CAYRBW010000222.1:0-3758 GCA_964422575.1 uncultured Limnohabitans sp. | reverse complement strand
GTTCGATAGCCAGATGCAAACGCTGGTGCAACTGCTTGGCAAATGCCTTGTCGGCCACCACCACATTGGCCTCGCGCGCCAACAGCAAGCTCAAGGGGTCCAGATTGGACGAGCCCACCGTGGCCCAGGGCCGGTCGTTGTCCGGGTCAACCACAGCGACTTTGGCGTGCAAAAAGCTGGCGGTGTACTCGTGGATTTCGATGCCTGCTGCCAGTAACACCCCGTAAACCGGGCGAGCCGCGTGGTACTGCATGAAGTATTCATAGCGCCCCTGCAGCAGCAAGCGCACACGCACACCACGGTGGGCCGCGTGGATCAGGGCTTGGCGCAAGCGGCGTCCGGGTAAAAAATAAGCGTTGGCGATGACGATTTCGTGCCGCGCCGCACCAATCGCTTTGAGGTAGGCACGCTCGATCTGGCTGCGGTGGAGGACGTTGTCACGCAGCAGCAAGCCTGCTTTGGCCACCACATCGGCATCTGACGCAAGGGCATCGGCCTGCGTCCAGGGCAAATGCAGCCCCGCTGCCCGAAATGAGCTGAAGGCTTCTGGAAATTGCTGCTGCCTGACATGCCGCACGCCCTGAATGCGCCACCACAGCTGCGCCATGGTTTCCTGCATTTGTTGCACCAAAGCGCCGCGCGCGTAGACAGCAAAGTCCAGCCGGGGCTCAACCAAGGTGCCGTGGTGCGGGTCGTACCAGTCGTCCAGGATGTTGATGCCGCCACAAAACGCCAGATGCCCATCAATCACGCAGAGCTTGCGGTGCAAACGCCGCCAGCGACTGGGAATCAAGAGGCCCAGCGTGCCCAAAGGGGAATACACGCGCCAGTCCACACCGGCCTGCTCAAAACGCGCACGCCACTCGGGCGGAAAACCCGGTGTGCCCACGCCGTCGACCACCACCCAAACGCGCACCCCGCGCAAAGCGGCACGCTCCAAGGCCTCGGCCACCGTGGCAGCAGCACCATGGAAGTCAAAAATGTAGGTTTCAATGTGAACCTGCGAGCGGGCTTGGTCCAAGGCCAAGACCAGGGCCTCGAAATAGGCTTGTCCGCCTTCGATCAACCGAATTTGGTGACCATCTCGCAAAGGAGGGCTGTGGCGCATGTTCAGTCCGTCCAAGCGAACTCGGTGACCAGCGGCAGATGGTCCGACATGCGCTGCCAGATGCGCCCGGATGGGACCATGGCGTGAACCGGCCTCAAGCCACGGGCATACACATGGTCGAGCTGGTTGAGCGGCAGGCGCGAGGGAAAGGTAGGCGTGGGTTGCTCGCGCCATTCGCGAAAGCCCGCGTCCGCCATGCGCCGACCCAGGCCATTGCCCCAATCATTGAAGTCACCCGCCACCAAGACTGGCGCATGGGCCGGGATGGTTTGCTCGATGAACGCCAGCAATTGCAGCACCTGGCGCACGCGGCTGGCGGGCACCAGCCCCAGATGCACCACGATCACATGCACCACGCGATCCACCACCTGCACTTCGGTGTGCAACAAGCCCCTCTGCTCGAACCGGTGGTCCGAAATATCACAGTGCTGTTGCGACAACACGGGCCAGCGCGACAGCAAGGCATTGCCATGCTCGCCGTGGCGCGTGATGGCGTTGGTGCGGTAAACCGATTCATAGCCTTCAGGGGCCAGATAATCGGCTTGCGGTTGACTGGGCCAATGCGAAAAATAGCGCTCTTCACGACGATGCATGCGGCGCACTTCTTGCAGGCACACAATGTCAGCGTCGAGCTGTTCCACCGCGTGTGCCAGGTTGTGAATCTCCAGCCGCCGCGTGGGCCCAAGCCCTTGCACACCCTTGTGGATGTTGTAGGTGGCCACACGCAAGATGGGGTGTTCGTGTCGCTGTGGCATCAAGCGCCAATCTGGTTTTCAAAGCGTGGCAGCATCAAGATGGCTTCGGCGTTAGACGGTGAAAAACAATGGTCCGCCGCCACCTGCCAATGCAGCCATTGCCAATCGGTGTGCTCGGTCGGACTCAAGGTGACGGGGGTTGCGTCTGGCACACTCAAACCGAATACGCGCTCGGTGTTGCGACTCACAGCAGGGTGGTAGCGCCAGCGCCAGGCGGGGTAAATGTCGTAGACGTTTTCCAGCTGCCAGTCTTGCAAACGACATTGGGGATGCCGTGCATTGATGCCGGTCTCTTCGAGCACCTCTCGCGCGGCCGTGTCGGCCCAGTCCTCATGCGGGAAATCCTTGCTGCCCGTGACCGACTGCCACGTACCAGCGTCGGCGCGGCGAATCAACAGGACCTGAGCACTGAGGGTGTAAATCACCACCAGCACGGATTCGGGAATTTTGTAAAGCTTTGAAGTCACGATGGCATTCTAGGCAGCCCCAGCCTTGCTAGGATTGCGCCATGTCGTCATTGCCTGTCAATTCCGCTCCTTTTTTGCTGCAAACCCACCACTTGAGTGGGGGACCGACAGGTCACCCCGTCATTCAAGGCCTGAGTTTTTCTTGGCCTGCGGGCCTGAACTGGGTTTGTGGTGACGAAGGCTGCGGCAAAACCAGTCTGCTGCGCCTCTTGGCGGGCGATTTGCAGCCACTCAGCGGCACGGTTCAATCACCACCGGGCGGGGTGTTCTGGGCCGACTTCAAAGGAGCCGAACACAACCCCAGCACCGTCCAAGCTTGTTGGGACCCACTGCAAACGCTTTACCCCCACTGGAACAGCGAATTGCTGGACGATTTGTCCAAAGCGCTGGACATGGAACGACACCGTCAAAAACCCTTGTACATGCTGTCCACCGGCAGCCGTCGCAAAGTCATGTTGATCGCTGCTTTGGCTTCGGGGGCGAAGGTGACCTTGCTGGACCAGCCATTTGTCTCGCTCGATCAGGCGTCCATCCGTGTCATCAAGGACTTTTTGCGCGAGTGCGGCAAACAAGCCGGGCGCGTCTGGATCGTGGCCGACTATGAAGCGCCCGACGATTTGCCCATCGCCACTGTCCTGCAGCTTTGAGGCGCGCGGCCCGTCAGTCCTCAAAAACCGCAGCCGGGACATACAAAAACCCCGTTTACGTTCTATGCCCCATAATGCGTGCGTGTACGTCATAAAAAACGGCACAAGTCAGGTGATCGGTCAGTTTCGCGCGCTACGGCGGCAGTTTTCAGTTTGTTGTGCTTTCGGGACCCCATCGCTTTGTTTTTTTGTATTTCTGAGGAGTCCCCATGGGCAATAAACTTTACGTCGGCAACCTGCCGTACACCGTTCGCGACGAAGACCTGCAACAGGCATTCGGCGAATTCGGCGCCATCACCAGCGCCAAAGTCATGATGGAACGCGACACAGGTCGTTCTAAAGGTTTCGGCTTTGTCGAAATGGGCAGCGATGCCGAAGCGCAAGCCGCTATTGCTGGCATGAATGGCCAGTCTTTGGGTGGCCGCAGCATCACCGTGAACGAAGCCCGTCCGATGGAGGCACGTCCTCCACGTACCGGTGGTTTCGGTGGTGGTGGTGGCGGTTACGGCGGTGGTGGCCGTTCCGGTGGCGGCGGCTACGGCGGCGGCGACCGTTCCGGCGGCTACGGCGGTGGCGGTGATCGCTCCGGCGGTGGCGGCTACGGCGGCGGCGGTCGCGGCGGTTACTAAGCCCTGCACCCTTTCAACGGCTTGAATGCCGTTGTCAAATTTCTGGTTCAGCCCCACGGCTGAATGCAGACATCAAAGGCTTCAAGACTTCGGTTTTGAGGCCTTTTTTGTGGCCGTTTCACACGCTGGTCACACCCGCGCTGCGTTTGCGC
>CAYRBW010000221.1:0-3773 GCA_964422575.1 uncultured Limnohabitans sp. | reverse complement strand
CCCACCCGACTATATTAACGCCATTGACCAAACCTTCCACGCCCATTACTAGGGGGTATTTTACCCCCAACGCGACTCCACCGGCGACATCCACAAGTTCACCTTTGGCTTGGCCAAGGCCTGTGAGCGTCTGGGCGTGAAGATCCTGACCGAGCACCAAGTGCTGAATGTCGCCTCCAACGGGCAAACCGCCTCTGTGCAGGTGCAGCACGCGGGCCAGACCGAAACCCTGAGTTTTGACGGCATCGTGATCTGTGCCGGCGTGCATGGCCGGGGCTTGGCCGCTCAGCTGGGCGACCGTTTGAACATTTATCCCGTCAAAGGCTACTCAATCACCGTGGGTTTAAACGATGCCACCAGCCAAGCCGCCGCACCCCAAGTCAGCCTGCTGGACGACGAAACCAAGCTGGTGACCAGCCGTCTGGGCGCAGACCGCTTCCGCGTGGCAGGCACGGCCGAGTTCAACGGCATCGATCTGGACATCCGCGCCGACCGCATCAAGCCCCTGGTCAACTGGGTCAACCAATGCTTTCCGGGCGTGGACACTCGCCGCGTGGAGCCATGGGCTGGCCTGCGCCCCATGATGCCCAACATGCTGCCTCGCGTGGGTGCGGGCAAAAAGGCCAACGTGTTCTACAACACCGGCCACGGCCACTTGGGCTGGACTTTGTCGGCCATCACAGCGCACCAATTGGCAGGGCATGTGGTCGCAGCGATGCAGGACAATGTGAGCTCCTTCATGACCCCTGCCACCACCTGACCATGACGCTTCACATCCTGCCCGTTGACTACCAAAACCCGGCGCACCGCCAAGCCTTGGTGATGCTGCTGGAAGCTTACGCCCAAGACCCGATGGGCGGCGGCGAGCCATTGGCGCAGGATGTGAAGGCGCGCTTGTGCGATGACCTGGCCGCGCGCAGCGATGCGGCCAGCTTCATCGCTTGGCTGGACGGTGCGCCTGTGGGTTTGGTCAACTGAATCGAGGGGTATTCGACCTTCAAAGCATGCCCCTTGTTGAACATCCACGACATTGCGGTGCTGCCGGGTCACCGAGGTGCGGGGGTCGGCCAGGCTTTGCTGGCGGCAGCCGAACAACACGCCAAGGATCGCGGTTGCTGCAAGCTGACACTGGAAGTGCTGACGGGCAATGCCCGCGCCCTGAGAAGTTACCTCGGCTTCGGCTTTGAGCCCTATGCGCTGGACCCCGCAGCGGGCAAAGCCAGCTTCATGCAGAAGTGGCTTTAGCCAACTGCCATTGCTCCTTGAGCCAGCGCTTGAGTTCAGCCTCGTTTTGAATCCGGTGCAAATCGGCGGCCAGGCTGTCAGCATTGTGGCGCTGATCGGCTTGGATGCGCTGCAATGACTGACTCAACCCGGCTTCATCCGTTTCGGCACGTACGGGGACACACAGTTCACGGCTCAATCGGTTTTCCAACTGCTCCAGATCGTCTTTAAGCGCGGCCACCTGCTCCTTGAGCAACAAGGACATAGCGATCAGCTTGTCGTCGGCCATTCGTGAGGTGCCTGCCGTACTTTGGGCATTGCCTTGTGTCACTTGCATTTGCAGGCGCAGCAAAGTGGTCAAGTCGTTTTTCTCATAAGCGGCGTTGACCTCGCTCATCAGCGCGGTTTTACGAAGACGCTCTTGTTCATCAGGCTCGCGGTCAGGGTGTAAGGCGCTGGCCAATTGCCGAAAAATCGTGCGAATGGCACTTTTGGCGTCCAGCTCACGCATCAGGGCAGTGGGCACTTCGCCTTTTTCTGCGGCAGCGTTTTTCTTTTGGGCTTGTTTTTGCGCTTGACGGGCTGCGCGCTTGGCGGCTTTGCGGTCTTCGTCGGCTCGTTGCTGGCGTTGCCACTGGCGCATGCCCGCAGCCATCATCTCGTCAGGCGTCTGGTACTGACTGGGCTTTTCCAAGGGTTGGCCCAACGCCTCCTCAATGCGCTCACGCAAACGCTGGGCGGCCTCGGCCTGTTCCTCGGCCGCTTCTTGTGCGTCTTCCTCGCTCACATACAAGTCAGCCAAGGCCTGCACCTGCGGATCGGCTGCGGCGGACAAGTCGGCGATCAGGTTGCGCAGCTTGCCCCTGGCCATACGCTGCTGCTGCACTGTGAGATCGGCCGTTTGTAGGCGTTCATGCAAAAACAGCAAAAGACTTTTGTGGTGCGTCTGGGCTTGCTGCACCGACTCCCGCAAGGCCTGGATGTGGGTGTAGCGGTTCCTGTCAGACCAAGCCTCTAGGCGCTGGATCTGAACCGAAAGCCGCTCAATCTGGGCCAGCAAGTCATTGAAATACTGCTGGGCGGGACTGAGCCGGGCTCGATCGCCGACCATCAAGGCAGACAGGAGCATGGTAGCGTCTTGAGGCACTTCGGGCGATGAGATCATTTGAAAAAAAGAGCTAAGACTTTTGAGCGCTGAATGTTAACCCCCTGCAAGCGCCGCATCGTGTGAGAGGTTGCCCCTGCGATCAAATACGGGCTAGGCTCTGCCCGTTGATAATCACGCACCGATTCGAAAACACCCCAGCATGCCCAGCCCCGCCCCGTTCAAAGTCCTGAGCCTCATCCCGCCTATGACGCAGCTCAACACGCCCTACCCCTCCACGGCCTACCTGACGGGTTTTTTGCGTTCGCGGGGTTTCGATGCGGTGCAAGAAGACCTGGCCCTGGCTACTGTGCTGGCCTTGCTGAACAAAAAAGGGCTGACCGAGCTGCGCGATGCGGCGTTGGCCTTGTCCGTCGAAGACCGTTCGGGCCCGGTGAATTTCTTTCTCGATCATTTCAACGATTACGCCGTCAGCATTGAGCCGGTGATCGCCTTTTTGCAAGGCCGCGACAGTACCTTGAGCCACCGCATTGCAGGTCGTGGCTTTTTACCCGAAGGTCCACGCTTTGCCGCGCTCGATGCCTACGCCGAGGACGGTACGGGCGACCCGATTGGCTGGGCTTTTGGTGCACTGGGTCAGACCGACCGCGCCCGACACTTGGCCACGCTGTACCTCAACGACCTGGCTGATGTGCTGCGCGACGCCGTGGACGAAGGCTTTGAATTCGTGCGCTACGCCGAGCGCCTGGCCGCCAGTCAGCCCAGTTTTGACGCCTTGGCCCAAGCACTGGCCCAAGCACCCAACTTGATCGACACCACGCTGGAGCGCCTGGCCCTGCAAGCCATCGAGCGGCATCAACCGCAGCTGGTCTTGCTGTCGGTACCCTTCCCCGGCTCGGTGTATGCGGGGTTTCGCATCGCACAGTGCATCAAACGGGCGAACCCGCACATCCACATTGCCTTGGGCGGTGGCTTTGTCAACACCGAACTGCGCGAACTGAAAGACCCCCGCGTGTTTTCACATGTGAACTTCGTCACCCTCGACGGCGGCGAGCGCCCATTGCTGAGCCTGATCGAACACCTGCAAGGCCAACGCAGCTTGCAGCGGCTGCAGCGCACCTTCATCCAAAACAACGCAGGCGAGGTGCAGTACATCAACCTGCAAGAGCCCGACATCGCCTTTGAGGACGTGGGCACCCCCACCTGGGACGGCCTGCCACTGCACCAATACCTGTCTTTGCTCGACATGCTCAACCCGATGCACCGGCTGTGGAGCGACGGGCGCTGGAATAAGCTCACCGTGGCACACGGCTGCTACTGGAAAAAGTGCAGCTTTTGCGATGTGAGCCTGGACTACATCAGCCGTTACGAAACCGCGCAGGCCAGCACCCTGGTGGACCGCATCGAGCAGATCGTGGCCGAAACCGGCCAAACCGGTTTTCAC
>CAYRBW010000220.1:0-3804 GCA_964422575.1 uncultured Limnohabitans sp. | reverse complement strand
AAACGGCGCCGACAATGCCACACATATTGAAGCTCCAAAACAGGAAATGTGCTGGATGTTAGAACGATCAGAAAGAAATTTCTCACCAATTTATTGTTTGAATTCAAATAATAATTTCACACATTCATACAATTGAAATTAAATTTCAATAAAATTGAATTTATGGAACCCAACGAACTCGATGTGATCGATCTGCAACTGCTGGACAGCCTGCAACACGACGCCAGCCTGAGCAATGTGGCACTGGCCGAAAAGGTCAACGTCTCGCCGCCCACCTGCTTGCGCCGCGTCAAACGCTTGGCAGAGGCAGGTTGGATTGAGCGACAAATCGCCGTGTTGAATGCCGACCAACTGGGCGCCAAGCTGGGCCACGGATTGACGGCGCTGGTCGAGGTGTCACTGGACTTGCAAGGCAGCGAACACCTGGACAAGTTCGAGGCCCGCGCCGTGGCACACGACGCGGTGCAGCAGTGCTGGCGCGTGTCACCGGGCCCCGACTTCATGCTGGTGGTGCAAGCCAGCGACATGCCGCATTACCTGGCCATCAGCCAGGCGCTTTTCACACAAGACGCCAATGTGCGCAATGTGAAGGCCTTTTTTGCCACCAAACGGGCAAAACTTACTACCCAAATCAAACTACCAACCAAAGAGGTTAACCTTGCAAGGTAAATAATTTCTTTTGGGCGCATCTTCAATCCAGGAGCTGCGCATGCGCAACCATGACAACCTTGATTTCATTTGCAACCTCTTGGGGCCCACAGTGGGGCGGCATCAATGCCTTCAATACCGATTTTTTACGCGCATTGGCCATTGCATACCCCCACGAGTTACAAGTTGTGTGCTTGGTGTTAAATGCCGAGCAAACAGCCATCACAGAAACCAAGCGCAGCAGCGGCATCACGCTGGTTTCTTTAGGTCAGCAAGATACCCATGCTTTTGGCTCAGAACTGGAGCCTTTGGCATGGGAAAAATTGCAAGCGGTGCAAGCTGACATCGCCATTGATCAAAACACTGTTTGGCTTGGGCACGACCGCATCACAGGCCCCATTGCCGTGAAAGCAGCGCAACAGCGCGGGGGACGCTCTGCGCTGATTCACCACATGAGCTACGCGCACTATGAAAGTTTTGTTGACGGAAGCACCACTGCCGATCAAAAAGTCAACGAGCAAAAAACTTTGTTCAAAGCCGCCAACCATTGCTTTGCCGTAGGCCCTTTACTGAAAGCCGCACTCGAAGACTTAATAGACAGCTCTGCGATACACGAACTCATTCCAGGCCTTGCCGATATTGCGCCACGCGACACACCGCCCCATCGTTTCAAAATATTTTTAAGCGGCCGACTGGGTGCCAACAGTGAAAAACTCAAACAAGCCAAGCTGGGCTTGGCAAGCTTTGCCTACGCAGTCAAAAAGTGTGATGCAGACAGCCTCTACCCCGATGCACTTCGCAGCGAAAACGAGCCGCAGTTGCGCTTGCGCGGCCTCAGCTGGGATGAGAACGTTCACAACACAGAAAAGTTCGCCCGTTCCGCTGCGGAACAAGAGATTCGCTCGTTTGTGCAAGAACACGCTGAACGACAACTGAGCCTTTCGCTGCTGCCCTTCACGCAAGATCGCCAAGCGCTGTTTGATGAATTACGCGGCTGCAGCGCCGCCCTCATGCCCTCGTGGCACGAGGGCTTTGGCCTGGTTGCATGGGAAGCTATCGCTGCGGGCGTACCCTTGGTGTTGAGCCAAAAAAGCGGGGTCTACAAGTTCCTCCAGTCGCAGCGACTTGACCACTTGGTAAAGAGCATTAACCCACGAGGCCTAGCAGCAGCCCCTCACTTTCACGACAAAGACAAAGAGGAAGTCGCACAAGCTTTGATTCAAATTGCTAAAGACCCGAGTCAATATCGAAAAAACGCCGGCCACTTGCGAGAAGCCCTATTCGACAGTTGCACTTGGCGACACTGCGCTCAACAGTTCGCACAACGTGCTGGATTATTGCATTCACAAGAAAACGCCGAAACCATAGCTGCCCCTGTCTCACTCCCACAGATACAACACAGCAGCGTAACAACCCACACACAAACATCAGTGACTGAACCCAAGTTGCTAGAAATGCCCGTACCGCGCTGGCATGCACAGGCGGGCTTGAGTTTGAGTCAACTGCTGCGAGCAGAAGAAGCTCTGGTCCCTTTTGACACTGCGCGTCAACCATTTTTGGACAAGCAAATTGAATGGGCAGAGAAGGACAAAGCCGTTTTGTCAGTGCGTTTATTGGTGGGCGAAGGTGGTTGTGGCAAAACACGCTTGGCATTGCAAATGTGTCAAGACTTGACTGCACGAGGCTGGCTTGCTGGATTACTGCCTGGGCAAACTTCTCAAAACATGCAAGCTCTTGCTAGCAGCTTGCTCGCCAAAGCAAATGCCAAGCAACCCGTATTGGTGGTGGTGGACTACGCCGAAACACGTCAAGCAGCCGTGTTGGACTTGCTCACCCATTTGCAAAACCCTCACCTTGTGAGCGCTGATCGCGCTCCCATTCGGGTGCTCTTGCTGGCTCGCTCAGGCGGCGAATGGTGGATGCAGTTTCCTAACCAGCGCCAAGCCTGCGAAAGCCTGCTGCTGGCGGCAACCGGCCCGTACACACTGCCCCTGCTGCACATGGCATTAGAGGAGCGTGAGCGCGCCTACCTAGACGCCATGGGCCATTTTGCAAAGCGTTTGCAGTTGCCTGACACAACGCTTGTACCCGACTTGCGGGCTGACCACTTTGCAAACCCACTCCCCTTGCAAATGGCAGCCTTGTTGGCCTTGCACGGCCAAGCGCACGACACCACCAGTGCACTCACCCGCGCCTTGGTGGCGCACGAAAAACGTTATTGGACGCAGGCCACCACACATATTCCCCTCGCAACGCAACACCCACAAGCCGCACCCGCATTGATGACCTTGGCGACTTTGACCGGACAAGTCAGCAGCGCCAAAGACTTGGCGTCCGCATGGGCCACCTTGGCATATCCCAAAGAACTGCTCAAGCCATTGTGGGCCGTGCTGCAACCACTCTACCCGGACACACAGGGCCTGCAAGGCTTGCGTCCCGACTTGTTGGGCGAGGCCTTGGTGACACAAACCTTATTGAGCCAAGACGGTGAAAACGTATTGGGTGCGCTGTTTGACAGCAAGCAAAATGAATGGTCAAACCACGCTCTGGCCGTGCTCGCTCGCATCTTGCGCACCCGTGACGACATCGCTCAGGTGGTGCAAAAATCGCTCCAATCGCACCTCCCCCATCTGTGCATTGGGCTGTGCGACACCTTGATCGCCAACCACTGCCCACCCTTGAGCACTTTAGTCATTGACAGCTTTAACGCCTTAACCCTTGCAAAAAAACAGCAAATGGCTGGTGTGCTGGAAAGTCGGTTTCAAGAAGACATCTTGCCGCTCAATGCTTGGGCGCTGGTCGTGCGCACACACCAGTTGCAGCAGGCACAAGAAAAATTCAACAAAGAAAAACAACCATCTGAAAAAACAACTCTCGCACTCGGTGTCGCATTTTCTTGGCACGCCATTGCTCAACATCTAATCGGAAATACAACAGAGGCCATCAATTCAAGCGAACATGCAGTCGACTTAAGCAGGCAGCTTCACGCAAAACACCGTGACGATTTAAACCATAAAAGCAACCTTGCTAGCAACTTGGGCAATTTGTCATCGTTTCTGTCCCTAGGCGGACAAAAAGATCGGGCACAGGATTTGTCTCAACAAGCTTTGAAGCTGCATGAAGAACTGGCCAGGCAGCAGCCCGCGCGGTTCACAC
>CAYRBW010000219.1:0-3818 GCA_964422575.1 uncultured Limnohabitans sp. | reverse complement strand
GTTGATGCCAGCGATACGTGCCATTTTCGTCCTCTAAAACTAATTCAATCAGCCTTGACGCTGCTTGTGACGTGGATCTGTACAGATCACACGAACAACGCCTTTACGGCGAATGATTTTGCAGTTGCGGCAAATTTTTTTCACCGAAGCCGAAACTCTCATGGTTTTCTCCTAAAACTCATCGTTACCCAGACCTTTTCGGGCCAGGTGAAATTTGTGGCCCCGTACCAAAGTACAGGGATTCTTTACCGAAACCAACTCACACACCACAGAACCATTGAGGATCTTGCGGAGCTATCAATCAAAACTTGCGGTCATTTCAAACCTCAGATTGGCAAGGTGTGGACACCTTGCGAACCGTTCAAGACTTGAAACTTGCTTTCTTCAAAAGCGAATCGTATTGTTGTGACATCAAATAATTCTGTACCTGAGCCATGAAATCCATGGTCACGACCACAATGATCAGCAACGATGTGCCACCAAAGTAAAACGGAACATTATATTTGAGAATCAAGAACTCAGGCAGCAAACAAACAAAAGTGATGTAAGCAGCACCAGCCATCGTCAAACGCAACAAAATCTTGTCTATGTAGCGAGCAGTTTGATCACCAGGACGAATGCCAGGAATGAACGCACCGCTCTTCTTCAGGTTGTCTGCAGTTTCACGGCTGTTAAATACCAACGCTGTGTAGAAAAAGCAGAAGAACACGATCGCCGCTGCATACAACATGACATAGATCGGCTGACCTGGCGTCAAGCTACTGGAAACATCTTTGAAAAAACGGACAACCATGCTGTCGGTTTCACCAGAACTGAACCAATTGATCACCGTTGCTGGCAACAAAATGATCGACGAAGCAAAGATGGGAGGAATCACACCAGCCATGTTCAACTTCAGAGGCAAGTGCGAAGACTGCCCACCGTAGACCTTATTGCCCACTTGGCGACGTGCATAGTTGACCAAAATCTTGCGCTGTCCACGCTCAACGAACACCACGAAGTAAGTCACAAGGACCACCACTGCAATGATCAAGATAGACATCAATGGATTCATTGCACCTGTACGAACAAGCTCAAACAAACCACCCAAAGCACTTGGCAAACCAGCCGCAATACCAGCAAAGATCAAGATGGAAATGCCATTGCCCAGACCGCGCTCAGTGATTTGTTCACCTAACCACATCAAGAACATGGTCCCTGCTGTCAAACTGACCACCGCCGTCATTCGGAAACCGAATCCAGGATTGATCACCAAACCAGCCGAGGCTTCCAAAGCAATCGCGATACCCAAAGACTGGAACACCGCCAAGCCCAATGCACCAAAACGGGTGTACTGAGTGATTTTGCGACGCCCTGCTTCGCCTTCTTTCTTCATTTGCTCAAAGGCAGGAAGAACGTAGGTCAGCAACTGCATCACGATGGATGCCGAGATGTAAGGCATGATGCCCAAGGCAAACACGGTAAACCGCGACAAAGCACCACCCGAGAACATGTTGAACAGGCTCAGGATGCCGCCTTGTTGGCCATTGAACAACTGCTTGAGTTGCTCAGGGTCGATCCCTGGGACAGGAATATGTGCGCCAGCACGGTAAACCACCAGCGCGAGCAGCAAGAAAACCAGCCGGCGACGAAGGTCACCGAACTTGCCTGCTTTTGCTGTCTGATTAGCGCTGCTTGCCACGATGTGTCTCGTCTATCGACATTCAGACTACAGAGCCACCAGCAGCTTCAATCGCTACTTTGGCACCAGCAGTCGCAACAATACCTGTCAATTTGACAGCTTTTGCGAGTTCACCGGACTTGATCACTTTGACCACTTTGGCCATTTGCGACACCAAACCGGCTTGCTTCAAGGTCAGCACATCCACTTCAGCCAAGTCCAAGCGGGACAAGGTGGTCAAAGTGATTTCAGCGTTGTACTTGAGCAAGTGCGACTTGAAGCCACGCTTGGGCAGACGACGCTGCAAAGGCATTTGACCGCCCTCGAAGCCCACTTTGTGGTAGCCACCCGAACGGGATTTTTGACCTTTGTGACCGCGTCCGGCGGTTTTACCCAGACCCGAACCGATACCGCGACCAACGCGACGCTTGGCGTGTTTGGCGCCAGGTGCGTGGGTGATGTTATTGAGTTCCATCTTTAACCTTTTACAGCACTTTGACCAGATAGCTGATCTTGTTGATCATGCCGCGCACTGCGGGTGTGTCCTGCAGCTCACTCACAGAGTTGAGCTTGCGCAGACCCAAGCCACGAACAGTGGCGCGGTGCGAAACTTTGGTGCCAATCGGGCTGCGAACCAGTTGGACTTTCACGGTTGATTGTGTCGTCATGTTCGATCTCCGGTTCAGCCGAACAGCTCTTCAACCGACTTGCCACGCTTGGCAGCCACGTTGGAAGCCGTTGTGCAATTGGACAATGCGTCCAAAGTAGCACGAACCATGTTGTAAGGGTTGGACGAACCATGGCTCTTGGCCACGATGTCGGTGATACCCACCACCTCGAACACAGCGCGCATAGGACCACCCGCAATGATGCCGGTACCCTTTGGAGCTGGTGCCATCATGACGCGGGCTGCACCATGGTGACCGTTCACTGCATGGTGAATGGTGCCATTTTTGAGGTGGACTTTGGCCAAGTTGCGACGAGCTTCTTCCATCGCTTTTTGCACGGCCGCTGGCACTTCTTTCGACTTGCCCTTGCCCATGCCCACTTTGCCATCGCCGTCACCAACCACAGTCAACGCTGCGAAACCCAAAATACGGCCACCCTTGACCACTTTGGTCACGCGGTTGACCGCGATCATCTTTTCGCGGAGACCGTCTTCAGGACCGTCGTTCTGCGGTTTTGCTGTAAATTTAGCCATTTGTAACTCCGATCCGTTTAGAACTGCAGACCTGCTTCACGGGCTGCTTCGGCCAAAGCCTTGACACGACCGTGGTAAGCGAAACCTGCGCGGTCGAAGGCGACCTTCTCAACGCCAGCGGCTTTTGCTTTTTCAGCAATGCGCTTGCCAATGACTACGGCAGCAGCGGCATTGCCACCCTTGCCTGTAGCACCCAGAGCCGTGCGCACTTCGGCTTCGGCTGTGGATGCACTTGCCAACACTTTGGTACCACAACCAGAGATAACGCTGGCGTAGATATGCAAGTTGGTGCGGTTCACTGTCAAACGGGCCACGCCTTGCTGTGCAATGCGGATGCGTGTTTGACGTGCACGACGCAGACGCTGCTCTTTCTTGGTCAACATGATGCAGCTCCTTATTTTTTCTTAGTCTCTTTGATCGTGATCTTCTCATCCGAATAACGGATGCCTTTGCCTTTATAAGGCTCAGGTGGACGAACAGCACGGATCTCAGCAGCAATTTGGCCAACACGTTGACGGTCGGCACCCTTGATCACGATTTCAGTCGCGCTGGGGGTGGCCACCGTGATGCCAGCAGGCATATCGATGTTGACGGGGTGCGAGTAACCAACAGCCAGGTTCAATTTGGCACCAGAGGCGGCCGCTTTGTAACCCACGCCGACCAAGTTCAGCTTCTTTTCGAAGCCTTTGGTCACGCCAGTCACCATGTTGTTCACCAGCTGACGCAAGGTGCCACTCATGGCATTGGCTTCACGTGAATCATTGGCAGGGGCAAAGCTCAGCTTGCCACCTTCGTTACTCACATTGACCAGCATGTTGGATGCGATGGCCAATTGACCACCAGCGCCCTTCACACTGATTTGATCTTGTTTGATCGACACATCCACACCAGCGGGGATGGTCACAGGCATTTTTCCTACGCGGGACATTCTTTTTCTCCCTTTAAGCGACGTAGCAC
>CAYRBW010000218.1:0-3853 GCA_964422575.1 uncultured Limnohabitans sp. | reverse complement strand
GATCTTCACCGGACCGGAGAAGTTGACGTTGTCCAGCGCGATGCGGCCCCAGTTCGCGGCTTTCATGGCGGGCAGCGCCAAACGGGTGGCATGAAAAGCGCTGGTCAGGTTAATGGCGATGATCGCGTCCCAGCGCTCAACCGGAAAGTCTTCGATCTTGGCTACATGCTGAATGCCTGCGTTGTTGACCAGGATGTCCACACGCCCAAAAGTGTCGGCCGCAAACTTCATCATGGCTTCGATCTCGCTGGCTTTGCTCATGTCAGCGCCGTGGTAGGCGACTTTGACGCCCAGCGCAGCGATCTCGGCTTTGGGGCCTTCGGCATCGCCAAAACCGTTGAGCACGATGTTGGCACCTTGTTTAGCCAGTGACTTGGCAATGCCCAAACCAATACCGCTGGTTGAACCCGTGACCAGCGCTGTTTTACCTTGCAACATGATTTCCGCTCCGAAAGATGAATTAGGATGTTCAAAAGTCCATTATGGCGCTGCCAAAGCTCGGTCTTCACTGACAAGCGCCCAGATTGTTTCCTATTGTCATGACCTCTAAGCCAGCTCAACCTTTGCTCGAATATGTGTCTTGCCCTCATCCCGAGGGGCAGCACCGCATGGCCTATTGGCGCTGGGGTGATGTGCAAGCGCGCCATGTGGTGATTTGTGTCCACGGCTTGACGCGCCAAGGTCGCGACTTTGACCGCCTTGCCCAAGCCCTGATCGACAAAAGCCTGCAGCCTTTGCAAGTCATTTGTCCCGATGTGGTGGGACGGGGCCGCAGTGAATGGCTGAGCCAGGCTGCGGGGTATCAGATTCCCCAATATGCAGCAGACATGCTGGCCATGTTGGCCCAAGTGAACGCGCAATTGGGGGCAGAAAAGCCCATGCAAACGCTGGACTGGGTGGGCACCAGCATGGGGGGATTGATTGGCATGGTGCTGGCTGGTCAGGCGGGCTTGCCCTTGCCGTCACCCATTCGCCGCCTGATCTTGAACGATGTGGGGCCAGCGATCACTTGGAGTTCGGTTGAACGCATGCAATCCTATGTGGGTCAATATGGTCAATACCGCGACCTGGATGAAGCCGCTGCCACCATGCGGGCATTGTCATCGGGCTTCGGCCCAGTGCCTGACGATGTGTGGATGGCCATGTCGGCACACATGACACGGCCTGGCACCAAGGGGGCCTTGACCTTGCATTACGACCCAGCCATTGGCGTGCCCATCCGAGCCATGACGCCTGAGGCCGCCGCCGCAGGTGAAGCGGCACTTTGGGCTCTGTATGACCAGATTCAAGCCAAGACGCTGTTGATTCGTGGGCAAGACTCAGATCTGCTCACGGCAGAAACCGCCATGGCCATGACGCAACGTGGGCCCCGGGCGCAACTGGCAACTTGGCCTGGCTTTGGCCATGCCCCCACTTTGACGGGTGAAGACCAGATGGCCGTGGTGAGTCAATTCTTGTTGAGTGTCTGAGGCCATGGTCAGCCCCACCTCCAGCCATTCTTCGAGCCCGATGTCGCCATCGAGCCGCTTGCACGCTGCGTATCTGCCACCCGTGATGCTGGCCACTGCCGATGGGGCCGAACAGGCTGAAACCCTGGTCAAAGCCCGTGCCTTTGCCGAGCCCCTGATCTCTAGCGAAACCCTGGACACCGGTGAAAACATCTTGGCCCATGCCGACGCCGTGGCCTCAATCTTGGCCGACATTGGTGGCTCGGTGGCCATGCAGGCGGCCAGTTATTTGGTCTACGCCTGTCCGCACCTGAACAAACCCGAAGAGGTGATGGCCAAGGCTTTCGGGCCGCACCTGGCCCAGTTGGCCATTCAAACCAACCAACTGGTGCATGTGCAGCGCTTGTCACGAGCGGCCGAGCCTCACACCCAAGGGGCAGACAACACACTGCTGAGCCCCCGCTTGCAAACCGAAAACGTGCGCAAGATGCTGCTGGCGTTCAGCCGTGACTTGCGCGTGGTCATGCTGCGCCTGGCCTCTCGCCTGCAGACCCTGCGCCATTACGCGGCCACCAAGCTGCCCGTGCCACCGGTCTTGGCCAGTGAATCCCTGCAGGTGTTTGCACCACTGGCCAATCGCTTGGGCATCTGGCAAATCAAGTGGGAGTTGGAGGACCTGTCTTTTCGTTTTCTCGAACCCACAACTTACAAGGACATTGCACAGCTGCTTGATGAAAAGCGCACCGAGCGCGAAAAGTACATGGTCGAGCTGCGCCAGCGTCTGCAGCGCACCTTGGCCAACCAAGGTATTCAGGCCCAAGTGGATGGGCGGCCTAAGCACATTTACAGCATCGTCAAAAAGATGCGTGGCAAGTCCCTGCCGTTTGAACGCGTCTTTGACGTGCGCGCACTGCGTGTGGTGGTGTCCAGCGTGGCCGATTGCTACCAAGTGCTCAGTTGGGTGCACGAGCATTTCACGCCCATTTCAGAAGAGTTTGACGACTACATCGCAAAACCCAAAACCAACGGTTATCAATCCTTGCACACCGTCGTTCGTGATGCCGACGGGGGCCCGATAGAGGTGCAAATTCGCACCCAAGCCATGCACGAACACGCCGAGCATGGCGTGGCCGCGCACTGGGCCTACAAAGAAGCGGGCACCAAAGGCTATGTCGGTGTTTCAGCCAACAGTGAATACGACACCAAAATTGCCGTGCTCAGGCAGCTGCTGGCCTGGGAGCGCGATCTGTCCGGGGCCGCGCAGCAACAAGCCCAAGACAAAGGCCTGTTTGACGACCGCATCTATGTGCTGACGCCTGATGCGGCCGTGGTCGAGCTGCCTCATGGTGCGACGCCCGTCGACTTTGCCTACACCGTGCACACCAATCTGGGCCACCGCTGTCGGGGTGCCAAGGTGGACGGTGCCATGGTGCCGCTCAGCACCCCATTGGCCAATGGGCAGACGGTGGAAATCACGGCCGTCAAAGAAGGTGGCCCCTCTCGCGATTGGCTCAATCTTGAGTTGGGTTATCTGGCCAGCCCACGTGCACGCTCCAAAGTGCGGGCTTGGTTCAACGCTCAAATCAGTGATGAGACCATTTCCCGAGGTCGAGAGGCGGTCGAAAAACTGCTGCAACGCTTAGGTCGAACCGCGATGCGCCTGGATGACCTGGCCAGTCAGCTGGGTTTCAAGTCGGCCGATGGCTTGTTTGAAGTGGTGGGCAAAGACGAATATTCATTGCGCAACATCGAGGTCTTGCTTAACCCGCCCGAGCCCGCGCTTGAGCCCGATGAATATTTTCAAAAAAAGTTCAAGGGCGCTGTGGCCCGCAAATCCCCATCGGGCGTGCTGGTGGTGGGGGTCGATTCATTGCTCACCCAATTGTCGCGCTGCTGCAAACCCGCCCCACCTGACGTCATCAGTGGCTTTGTCACACGTGGCAAGGGCGTCAGCATCCACCGGCAAGACTGCAGCAACTTTCGCGAGCTGGCCTCGCGGCATGGTGAGCGCGTGATTGATGTGCGCTGGGGAGACACGAAAGGCCCCGGCGCTTCGGTTTATCCGGTCGATGTGTCGGTGGAAGCTTTTGACCGGCAAGGGCTGTTGCGCGACATTTCAGAAGTGTTTGCCAAAGAAAAGATGAACGTGATCGGTGTGCAGACCCAATCTGTTAAAGGCACAGCTTGGATGACCTTCACGGTGGAAATTGGCGATGCGGTGACACTGAACAAGGTATTGGGCAGTGTGAGCGGCGTCAAAGGGGTGAGGGCGGCGAGAAGGCGCTAAAACACGTCAAATTGAAAAGTGGCCCGAAAAAGACGGTTTTTACCGCTATAATTTATGCCTTAGCAGGCGCGTAGCTCAGTTGGTTAGAGCACCACCTTGACATGGTGGGGGTCGTTGG
>CAYRBW010000217.1:0-3874 GCA_964422575.1 uncultured Limnohabitans sp. | reverse complement strand
GCCTGATCATGTTCAACATCTTGCAACCCGAAGGCTGGGCACCCGCCAAAGGCTATGCCAACGGCATCGAAGCGCGTGGCCGCATGGTGTTCGTCGCGGGCATGATCGGCTGGAACGGCCAGGCCCAATTCGAGACCGACGACTTTGTGGCCCAGTGCCGCCAGGCCCTGCAAAACATCGTCGACACGCTTGCCTGCGCAGGCGCAGGCCCACAGCACATGGCCCGCATGACCTGGTACGTCAAAGACAAGAAAGAATACCTGGCACGCGGCAGAGAGCTGGGCAAGGTCTATCAGGAAGTCATCGGCAAAAACTACCCCGCCATGACGCTGGTGCAAGTCGCTGATCTGGTGGAGGACCGGGCTTTAGTGGAGATTGAGGTCACAGCGGTGGTGCCGGATTGAACGAAAAGGCCTTGGTGAGTAGCTGCAGAAGGCCTAGATCCATCGGCAGGTTTAGGCTGGAAGCGGACTTTCGTCGCCACACATAGAACGGGCGCATTCGATCCTCAATAGAGGCTCACCTCCTGCATGGTTTTGTGACAAATTTTGAGTGGAGCAGCCATAAGGATCTTGGATGGTATGAGCCTCGATCGGCAGACTGTCGATAGAGCACCAACGTAAGCCGGCCATTAGTAATGCACCATCTCCCCTAGAGCGGGTTGCAAAGGTGGCGGGCATACATAACCTCCGATAGCTAATTCAATTTGCGAACAAACGGATAGCAATGATTCATCGTGCCAGCGTTTGCCAATCCACTGTAGTCCTACGGGTAGTCCATCCTCTAAACCCGCTGGTAAAACGACCACTGGGCTACCTGTCAATGAAAATGGAGTGGTCATGCTTACAGTCGCCTCCAGATAAGGTAAAGAACGATCCCCGACTTGGAGCGTCGGTGGCATTCTGAAACCATCCAGCCGACAGTGCGGATAAGCCGTCACGGGAGCTACGGGGCATAGCCACACATCCCAATCAGCCAGAAAATCGTCCAGCGTGCGTATCAACTCTTCTCGAATGTTTAGCGCCTCACAATAGCGTCGCCCATCGAAAGTGACTCCTTTCAGGAAGGCTTTCGCCATAACCTGAGAAGAAGGTACGAATCGCCCTGTGATCGAGAGCCCCATTCGTTGCAAGGCGGGCATGCCCAAACCAATTTCGCTGCCCGCAATAATGCCGTAGGCATACCATGCTTTCTCCATATCGAATCGCGGTGGGCAACAGCGTTCCACCTTAAAACCATTCTGACGTAATCGCTCCACTGTCTTGGATAATGCATGACGTGTGCGTCTGCACAATGGCAACCCGCCAAAGTCATCCCACCAGGCAATACGCAGAGTTTTTTGACTTGCATCTGACCTATATTCCGGTCGAAGTGGCACTTCACAGTCTTTACCATCCGGCCCGGAAAGCAGATGCAGGCCGATTTGCAAATCCTCCACGCACCGAGCTAACAGGCCAAATGAAAGTAGATGGCGGACGCTGCGAGAGCCGTTGGGCAGATGGGGAATATGGCCAGTGCGCGGAATGAGATTTTCAGTAGCTTTTAATCCGGTCACTCCACAGTAGGCTGCGGGTATGCGGATCGATCCGCCGATGTCACTGCCTGGGTCAAGAAAAGAGAAACCCATGGCGACAGCAGCGGCACTGCCACCAGAGCTCCCACCGGATGTAAGTGCCGGATTCCACGGATTCCGGGTAGGTCCGAAGATCGGGCTCCAGCATTGCGGGTTGCCTGCCAATTCCGGCAGGTTCGTTTTACCGAGAATGATGGCGCCAGCGGCTTTGAGTCGTGCTACTACTGAAGCGTCCCGTGAGGGGATGTAGTTTGCCAAAGGTGGATGGCTACTGGTTGTCTTAATCCCAGCCGTTTCGAAAGCATCTTTGATCGTGATGGGGATGCCATGCAGGGGGTAGCGTTTGACATCTTTTCGGCTGGCGTCAGCCCGCCGCGCAGCCGACAGAGCACCTTTTTCGTCGGTGGTGACCACGGCATTAATTTCTGAGTTATAGCGCTTTATCCGAGCAAAGCAACTCTCCACCAGTTCCGTAGCTGACGTGCCTAGTTCGTGTGTTTTCTTGATGCTATTAAAGGGTTGCACGTAACCACTGACAGTCATGATTTTCTCCACAGGCTGATAGCACCTATCAGGAAGGCCAGTCCGATTACAAGACTGATACCTGAGGTAACGAGCCAGAATGCTTGGGAATTACCTGGAAAGACTGGATTTAGAAACGGAAAAGCAAGTGCACGACCGATCAAGATGATGGCAATGACAATCAATGCATGTTGGGTCAGTGGCAGCCTGTAAATCAGCCCAGCCCCTGACAACGCATATGCAGACCACGATGACAAAAGCATGCCCATGACTGATGCGATGCATGGTGGGTACCAATGTCCTCGCTCGGCCATTTGCGCTACGGCTTCACCAGCACCTAGAAAGCGATACGCTGGAGCCTCAATGAAAATGCAGGCAAAGTGAAGGATCGCCGCAACGGCGGTCGACGCCGCTGCCAAGGCTAGTGTTAAGGTAATAGCTTTAGGATTTTTCAGCATTCTTTGAGGCCTAACTTTTCGGGTTGCGTAGGCTTCAGTTTGAACAACAATTGGAAATCCATATAGAACGGAGACGACATACCATGCAGACGCACGCTCAGGCACGTCTCTATCTTCCATCCACGTCGATGTATGGCTGCATCCACATAGCCGTGGAGCGCGACACGCGTGGGGTTCAACTCAATGATGAACAGCGATACAGTTTCTATCCAGCTTCTCCCTTGCCCCTAATTTCATTGGTTCTTGAGGGCGATCTAAGGGCTGTGGAGAAGTCCTCAGATGCGGAGGGACTGAGATTTTCCGCTTCATCACCGCGCATCGGGCTCATTGGTCCCTTTCGCAAACCAGCAGTGAGTTGGTCTCCCGATGCCGTTCATGCAATTTGGGTCAGCATTTACCCTGAGGCATTGTGGCGCCTGTGGGGCATCCGTGCTGAGGTCTACATGGATAGGATCGTTCCACTTGAAGGACTGGTGCCTGATTCAGTGCACGATGCACTGACACAGATTGGTACTGGTGATAAGCCTATATTTCAGCAAATTGAATCGGCGCTTCAGCCGATGTGGGGGGGCCTAAAGACTTCAGATATTGGCGCCGCCGACTTGCGCGAGTGGATCGCTTCGCTTTCTCAACAAACAGTACTCCCAAACGTTGGCGTCGGTTTGCGGCAAATGCAACGTCGGATCAAAGCTTATGCTGCACAAAGCCAGCGTGAATTGAAGATGTTTGCACGCGTCGAAGAGGTGTTCGCGCACGGAGGGATTAGACATGGAGAAACTGAATCATTAACTGCTGTCGCCTCTGACGCTGGATACAGTGATCAGTCCCACATGGGACGCGAAATAAAGCGCGTCACAGGACTATCGCCTAAAAAATTCAGTGAACGGATCCGGAATGATGAAACATTCTGGATTTATCGATTGATTAGCCAGTACCTCCAAAACAAAGGGAAATTCTAAATATTAACGTGTGTGATTTTTGCAATTGAAAGCAGCAAGGAAGATTGCAATTGCAAATAACTGCAAACCAGAAAAGTGTCATCTGACAGCTTTCAGAGTGAATTTGACCGCCAAATGGAGGCGCTTCTAGTGCAGCCCATGGACGGTTTTTGCTGGTAGCAGGCAAGCTACGATTTGAGCCAATATCGGCTACCGCTGTAACGTAGCCATTGAGTCTTAGCCACATCCACTTGCCGTAGTAATTGGCAATAAATGGGTCACCCAAACCTAAAGCTCAAAATTTTGGCTGTGCCTTTGCGCGCTCAGGTAGTCGCCCCTGAAAAACCCCTGCAACCCGCATGAATTCTGGCTTTCAGGGTCAT
>CAYRBW010000216.1:0-3876 GCA_964422575.1 uncultured Limnohabitans sp. | reverse complement strand
GGCCTTTCAGCGTGTTCAGTGCAACGCGTCGGCCATCTGCGCCGACCGCGTGATCGGCCAGTTGCCGCTGGGCCCGGTACCCGTCTAAATCCGTGCTGTCTGCAAGCGGGGTGTCCGTGTGCAGCACCCAATCGACCGCTCGGGGCCAGGTTTCGCGCAAAGGCCCTGCGGGCAGCAGCCAACCGTTGCCCAAGCCGCGTTCGTCCATCACACAAATTTCGAGGTCACGGGCGAGTGCCCAATGTTGCAAACCATCGTCACAGATCAGAATCTGCACCTTCGGATGGGCCTGCAGCAGGTTTTGCGCTGCATCGGCTCTGGCACGAGCCACCCAAACGGGCACGCCTGTGGCTTGGTGAATCAACAAGGGTTCGTCCCCCACATCCAGCGGCGAGCTGTCGGCGGTCACGGCGCGCACATCCTGGGTCCGCCTTCCGTGGCCCCGCGAGATCACCCCCACCCGCCAGCCTCGGGCCAGCAAGTGCTTGGTCAAGGTGATGGTGACTGGTGTTTTGCCTGCGCCACCTGCGACCACATTGCCCACCACCAGGACCAAAGCCGGTACATGACGGGTTTTGAAGACGCCTGCCGCATAGCCCCAGCGGCGCATGGCCACCAGCAGACCGTAGATGGCCGCGACTGGCCGCAAGGCCCAAGCCACCGGGCCACGTTTGGTCCACACTCGCGGTAAGTGCTGATGCCAAAAGGAGGACAAGCCCATGCCGATCAGGAACCCGGTGTGTCGGCCGATTGGGCCGCAAAGGTGATTTTGGACAAACCGCTACGGCGTGCCGCTTCCATGGCGTTGATCACGCTCTGGTGCGTGGCCGAGGCATCGGCGCTGATGACCAGCATCGCGTCCTTGTCAGCCAGCGGTGACAAAACAGCCACCAAGGCACCGACCGAGCTGCCGCCGACCGGGGATTTGTTGATCGCGTATTGGCCTTGTGCGCTGATGGTCAGCACGATTTGCCGCGGACGCTGGCTGGGTGGGTTGGCATCGGCCACGGGGAGGTTCAACTGAATTTCAGTCAGACGGGACCATGTGGTCGTCAGCATCAAAAAGATCAACACGACCAAGAGCACGTCAATGAACGGGATCAGGTTGATCTCAGGCTCGGGCGATGAGGTTCTGGGTTTGAAGTTCACCGGCCAGCCTCAAGCACGCAAACGGGCCAGATGCCGTGCGAAGGTCTCGGCGGCGATTTCCATGGCCAACACATGGCGGTCCACTCGGTCACGGAAATAACGCCAGAAAATCAGGGACGGAATGGCCACGATCAAGCCAAAAGCGGTGTTGTACAGCGCTACCGAGATGCCGTGCGCCAGCAAGGCCGGTTGGTTGTTGGCCGCCGTGTGGGCCCCAAAAATCTCGATCATGCCGACCACAGTGCCCAGCAAGCCGAGCAGCGGGGCGCTGGAGGCCAGTGTGGCCAAGGTGGGCAGGTAGCGCTCCAATTTCTGCGTCGCCAGGCGCCCCGCTATCTGCATGCTCGACAGCAAGTCTGCGTTAGAGGCCTTTGGGTTTTCATGCAGACAACGCAGCCCACTGGCCAGCACCGGCCCCACGACGCCAGCTTGGTCCAGTTTGTGGATCATTTCTTGGGGCGAAATTCCGCGCTGTGTGGCTTCAATGGTTTGCTCGAGGATGTGAGTAGGCAAGACTTTGTTATCTTGCAATTGGACACAGCGCTCCAAAATCAAGGCCAAAGCCAAAACGGAGCAAAGGATCAGCGGCCAAATGGGCCAACCTGCGGCTTGTATGATAGAAAACAAAAAAATACCTTCCAATTTTTTGGACCCGAATGAGGCAGATTATCGGTGAATGCTTGGTCCTGTGGACAGACAGGGGGCGCTTGACCAGAGATCTAAATTTCTGTGGATAACTTTGTGAAGAACTTTGGTCCTGACTTGTTTCAGCATACGCAGGTATTTATAAAATCCTTGAAATTTAAACGGTAATTTTTAAAAAATAAAACAAAATCAATGACTTACAGAGAATTTTTTTTGTTGAGTGTTGGTGCGTCTTGCCATCTCGCACCCGGCATGGCTTGTGGAGTACTCCCCCGCAACAGGCATGGGTTTGACGCCTGAAATCCCCTCAGAACGCTGATGAAACCTGAATGTCATGCCCCCGATTGACGATTTGACGCCACGCGCATGGACAGTTTCTGCGCTGTGCCGCGCAGTGGCTGACACTTTGGATGCCCAGTTCAATCCTGTCGCGGTGCGCGGCGAGATTTCGGGCTTTGCGCGCGCTGCCAGCGGGCATTGTTACTTCTCGATCAAGGACGACACGGGGCAGATCCGTTGCGCCATGTTTCGCAGGGCCGCCAGTTTGGTGGATTTTTCGCCGCGCGGTGGTGAATTGGTTGAGGTGCGTGGTCGCTTGGGGGTGTACGAGGCCCGAGGTGATTTGCAGCTGATCGTTGAGTCCATGTCTCGGGCCGGGCAAGGTGCCTTGTTCGAGGAGTTCTTGCGTCTTAAAGCCAAGCTTGAGGCTGAAGGCTTGTTTGATCCGATGCTCAAACGCGAACCGTCAGCCCAGCCACGAGCCATTGGCGTGGTCACATCCCTGGGCGCAGCCGCATGGCACGACGTGGTCACAGCCTTGCAGCGGCGTGTGCCGCACATCCCCGTGTTGATGGCCCCCGCTTTGGTGCAAGGGACGGGAGCCGCGGCCACCTTGGCGCAAGCCCTGCAAGGCCTATACACCTTCACGGCCGAAGACAACCCGCTCAGCCCGCCTGTCGACGTGATCCTTTTGGTGCGAGGTGGCGGCTCGATGGAAGACCTGTGGTCTTTTAATGACGAGAACTTGGCGCGGGTGATTGCCCAGAGCCCGGTGCCCCTGATTTGTGGTGTGGGCCACGAGACCGATTTCACCATTGCCGACTTTGTGGCCGATCTGCGCGCCCCAACGCCCACGGCAGCGGCCGAGATGGCTGCGACCGACCGGGGTGTGGGCCTGGAAGCCTTGAGTGTGCTGGAACACCGATTGACCCGGGGGCTGCTGCGCCAGCAAGACCGGCAGGCCCAGCGTTTGGACAGCGTGGCTGCTCGATTGGGTGTGGGCCTGACCCGTCAGCAAGATCGTCAAGCCCAACGCTTGAGCGCGATGGCTGCCCGTTTGAGCCGTCCGCACGCTGTGCTGGGTCAGCACCGGCAGTGGCTGGATCAACTCGCGCACCGTTTGCAAGCAGGTGTGCAAACCGTTCTGACGGGCAGTGGCCACAAGTTGGAACGCCTGAATGACCGTCTGGGTTTCAGCCGAGGCCAGCGTGTGCAGCATGCGCATCAGCGTCTGGAGCGTGCTGCTTTGCGCTTGTCGTCGGTGGACCCTCACCGCGTGCTGGAGCGAGGTTACGCGTGGCTGAGCGACGACAAGGGCGAGGCGCTGACCCGTGCCGGGCAGTTTGAGCCTGGGCAGAGCGTTCAGGCCACTTTGTCAGACGGTTTGGTGCCATTGACTGTTTCGCTTTGAAGGGGCTCTTGGGGGAAGCCTGTGCGGGGTGGGGCCAGGCGATGTTTTTGGATCACCATCGCAGGAATGCGCTCCAGTGACCTGAATGTCTGAGGGGCGATCATGCTGCCTCTAAAATGCCCCTGTTGAGCTTTTCTCGTAACTACCAAAGGACACCCTCATGGAACACACCTTGCCCGCACTGCCTTATGCGATCGACGCTTTGGTCCCTCATTACAGCCAGGAAACCCTGGAGTTTCACCATGGCAAGCACCACAACGCTTACGTTGTGAACCTGAACAACCTGCAAAAAGGCACTGAATTTGAGAGCATGTCCCTCGAAGACATCATCAAGAAGTCCAGCGGCGGCATCTACAACAACGCCGCCCAGATCTGGAACCACACCTTCTTCT
>CAYRBW010000215.1:0-3884 GCA_964422575.1 uncultured Limnohabitans sp. | reverse complement strand
CCAATGCGCATGCCGGGGCCGCCCAATTGAATGAGCAAGCTGCCTGCAGGGAATTCGACCTTTTGGGTTTGTTCGGCGTCGATCTGGCCCAGACCGCCCGCGATCATGATGGGCTTGTGATAGCCGCGCACCACGCCGTCCACGGTTTGTTCGTATTCGCGGAAATAACCTAACAAGTTGGGGCGACCAAACTCGTTGTTGAACGCCGCGCCGCCCAGTGGGCCTTCGGTCATGATCTGCAAGGGGCTGGCGATGTGCTCGGGCTTGCCGCCCGCTTGGTCTGACATTCCACCCCAGAGTTTGGACACAGTAAAACCGCTCAAACCCGCCTTGGGCTTGGAGCCGCGACCGGTGGCGCCCTCATCACGGATCTCGCCGCCAGCGCCGGTGGATGCGCCGGGGAATGGCGAAATTGCTGTCGGGTGGTTGTGGGTTTCCACCTTCATCAGCACATGGTGCAGGGCTTGTTCGGCTTGGTAAGCCGCGCCCTTTGCGCTGTCATCTTTTGCTGTTCGGGCGACGAAGCGCTCCACCGTGTGGCCTTCCATCACCGAAGCATTGTCCGAATAAGCGACCACCGTGTGCTGGGGGCTGAGTTGGTGCGTGTTGCGGATCATGCCGAACAGGCTCTTGGGCTGGGCCACGCCGTCGATGGTGAACTCGGCGTTGAAAATTTTGTGGCGGCAGTGTTCGCTGTTGGCCTGCGCGAACATCATCAACTCCACATCGGTGGGGTTGCGCTGCAGACCTGTGAAAGCGGTGACCAAATAATCGATTTCGTCCTCGGCCAGGGCCAGGCCCCAAGCTTTGTTGGCGGATTCAAGCGCTGCACGACCACCGCCCAGCACATCCACATGGTCCATGGGTGCCGGATCGAGTGCGGTGAACAAGGCGGCGGCATCATCGCGGCTGGACAGGGCCGACTCGGTCATGCGGTCATGCAGCACGGCAGCAACCTGGCCCAGTTGCTCGGTGTTCAGCTTGGCGGTGCCGAGCAAGCCCGACTTCATCACCAAGCGGTATTCGGTCAGTCGTTCCACACGGTGCACGTCAAAACCGCAGTTGTGGGCAATGTCGGTGGCCTTGGACGCCCAAGGTGACACGGTGCCGATGCGCGGGCTGACCACGATCACGGGGCCATCGCCTGGGCCTTCGTAAGGCACACCATAGGTCAACAAGGCCGACAGGGTTTGTTTTTGGGTGTCGGCCAAAGGCGCGTCCGTGGCCACCAAGTGCACAAAACGGGAGGCAATGCCCTGAATTTGCGGCGAAATCTCTGCCAGACGTGGCAAAAGCTGGGCAATGCGAAAGTCGCTGAGGGCGCTGGAGCCTTCAAAAATCGTGATGTGCAGGGACACGGGGTGGCCTTGTAAGGAGACGGAAAACCATAGCGCCGAGGCCTCCGGTTGGAGTCGCTCGGCGAAAGCACAATTTTACGTGACCCCAGAACTTCAAATCACCACAAACTGTGCCCCTGTTAAATCCTGTGGTTTGTTTGACAATCTGGCAAACAACTGCGCTGATGACCCGTTCCCACTGACGTCATAAAACAGGTGACCTGTAGCGGCGTTGTAAACGATGTAGTCATCTCCGCCCACTGCAGCTTGGGTGTTAAATCGAAAATTGCTGCTGAGGTTGGTCTTTCCGATCAACTTAGCAAACACAGCATCATCCAACACAATTTGATCGCATTGAAAGACGCTGAAGTCAGTAATGGTGTCAACATCGGCGCTCAATGCAGTATTGAAAACAAACCGATTCCATGGTTTCAATTTTGCACCACTTGGCACTCAATGAATGAAATAAATCCCCATGCGCTGTCATTTTGAAACTTGCACTGCACGCTGTATGCGACAACTCATGGTGGGATAATCCAAGGCATGACGATCACCATCAAAACCGCCGAAGACATCGAAGGCATGCGCGTGGCGTGCCGCTTGGCTTCGGAAGTTCTCGACTACATTGAGCCCTTCATCAAGCCGGGCATCACCACCAACGAGATTGACAAGCTGTGCCACGACTACATGGTCGATGTGCAAGGCTGCATCCCTGCCCCGCTCAACTATGCGCCGGGGGGCTACAAGCCTTACCCCAAGTCAATTTGCACGTCGATCAACCACCAAGTCTGTCACGGCATCCCGAATGACAAGCCGTTGAAAAAAGGCGATTCGCTCAACATCGACATCACCACCATCAAGGATGGCTGGCATGGCGACACCAGCCGCATGTTCCATGTGGGCGATGCGTCGATTGCCGCCAAACGTTTGGCCAGCCTGACCTATGACGCCATGTGGAAAGGCATTGAACAGGTCAAGCCCGGTGCCCATTTGGGTGACATTGGCCACGCGATCCAGAAGTTTGCTGAGGGCCATGGCTTTTCAGTGGTGCGTGAGTTTTGCGGCCACGGCATAGGTCGGGGCTTTCATGAAGAGCCGCAAGTGCTGCACTACGGCAAACCCGGCACACTGGTGGAATTGGTGCCCGGCATGATCTTCACCATCGAGCCCATGATCAATGCGGGCAAACGCGACATCAAGGAAATGGGCGATGGTTGGACCATCGTGACCAAAGACCACTCTTTGTCAGCCCAGTGGGAACACACGGTGGTGGTGACCGAAACAGGTTACGAAGTGCTGAGCTTGTCTGCAGGCAGCCCGCCCATTCCCGCTTTCATCACTGCAAAAACTGCCTCATGAAATGAGTGCTCTGGCCACATCTGAGGAATTGGCTGATTTAGCCTTGCTGCGCGAAACCTACAAGCACGACAAATCGGCGGTGTTGCACACCCTGGCCAACAGCGGCGCAGCCACCCGAGGCCTGAAGCAAACCCTCAAGCAGTTGTCCATCTTGGCCGATGGCCTGCTCATTGAGCTTTGGCAAAATGCTGGCTTTTCACCCGAGTTGTGCTTGGTCGCGGTCGGTGGCTTTGGCCGTGCCGAATTGTTTCCATCGTCAGATGTCGACGTGCTGGTGCTCATGCCCGACGGCATGTCACCCGAAAACACACCCCTGTTGCAAACCCAGCTTGAACGCTTCATCGGCAGCTGCTGGGACACGGGCCTGGAAATCGGCTCCAGCGTGCGCACGCTGAGCGAATGTCTGGCCGAATCGGCCAAAGACATCACGGTACAAACTTCACTCCTCGAATCACGCCGCGTGACGGGCAACACCCGCTTGTTCACCGAATTCCAGAAGCAATACCAAGCGGCCATGGACCCAACAGCGTTCTTGGTGGCCAAAACGCTGGAGATGCGCCAGCGGCACACCAAATTTGAAGACACGCCTTACGCGCTGGAGCCCAACTGCAAGGAATCACCCGGCGGCATGCGCGACTTGCAAGTCATTTTGTGGGTCGCCCGCGCAGCGGGCTTGGGCCACAGCTGGGACGAGCTGGCCCGCAAAGGCCTGGCCACTCCGTTTGAAGCACGGCAAATCAAACGCAACGAAGCTCTGCTAGGACTGATTCGTGCACGATTGCATTTGCAAGCCAAACGGCGTGAAGACCGTCTGGTGTTTGACCTGCAAACCAATGTGGCCGAGTCGTTTGGCTACGCCTCTGACGTGACGCCCGATGGCCGTTTGGCCTTGCGCGCCAGCGAAAAACTGATGCGCCAATACTATTGGGCCGCCAAAGCCGTGACGCAACTCAATCAGATTTTGCTGCTCAACATCGAAGACCGGCTCAAAGCCGACCGAGGAGAGACCCTTGCAGACTTTCGCCCACTGAACGAGCGTTTTTTTGAAAAGGCGGGCCTGATCGAAGTGGCCAGCGACGACCTCTATCAAAAGCACCCACACGCCATTCTGGAAACATTTTTGCTTTATCAAGCGACACCGGGGGTGAAGGGCTTTTCGGCCAGGACACTGCGCGCGCTCTACAACGT
>CAYRBW010000214.1:0-3948 GCA_964422575.1 uncultured Limnohabitans sp. | reverse complement strand
GTGTTCACCCGCTGGTAGTTGGGGTACATCATCGGGATCAGGCCCGCGTCGCTGGCGCCTTGCACATTGTTTTGGCCACGCAAGGGGTGTAAGCCTGTGCCGGGTCGGCCGATCTGGCCGGTGATGCTGGCCAGCGCAATCAGGCAGCGCACGTTGTCGGTGCCATGCACATGCTGGCTCACACCCATGCCCCACAGGATCATGGCGGCCTTGGCGGTGGCATAGGCCCGGGCCACTTCCCGGATGGTTTCTGCGGGGATGCCACAGATGACGCTCATGGCTTCGGGTGTGTAATCCTGCACATGGGCCTTGAGTTCGGCCACGTTGTCGGCGCGTTCACTTAAGAACTTTTCATCGCACAAGCCCTCGTGCACGATGACATGCAGCATGGCGTTGAGCAGCGCCACATCGGTGTCGACCTTGAACTGCAAGTTGCGCCAGCTGTGGCGGCCAATATCGGTGATGCGCGGATCGGCCAGCACGATGCGGGTGCCGCGCTGGGCCGCGTTCTTCATCCAGCTGGCGGCCACTGGGTGGTTGGACGTGGGGTTGGAGCCGATCACGATGATCAGATCAGAATGCGCGACATCGCGCACCGGGTTGCTGACCGCGCCCGAACCCACGCCCTCCAAAAGTGCCGCTACGCTGGACGCGTGACACAGGCGGGTGCAGTGGTCCACGTTGTTGCTGCCAAAGCCGGTGCGCACCAGCTTCTGGAACAAATAGGCTTCTTCGTTGCTGCCTTTGGCCGAGCCGAAACCGGCCAGCGATTTGGGGCCGTGTTGGTCGCGCAGCGCATTCAGTGGCTGGGTGGCTTGGTTAAGTGCTTCTTCCCACGTCGCTTCGCGGAAAACCTCACGCCAGTCGGTGTGGCCATCCAGCAAGGACACGTCTTTGGTCACCCCCGCTTTGCGGATCAGCGGTTGCATGATGCGGTCGGGGCTGTGGATGTAGTCCATGCCAAAGCGGCCCTTGACGCACAAGCGACCTTGATTGGCAGGGCCTTCGCGACCTTTGACACTGATGATTCGGGCTGGAACGACCCCTGTCGGGTCCGGGTCGCGCACCTGGTAAGTGACCAGACAGCCCACGCCGCAAAACGGGCACACCGAATCGACTTCACGGTCCACCTTTTGCGGACCCATGTGGCTCTTGGGCATGAGTGCGCCCGTGGGGCAGGCCTGCACACATTCACCGCAACCCACACAACTGCTGCCACCCATCGGGTCGGCCAGGTCAAACACCACTTGGGTGTGTGCACCTCTGAAGGCCAGACCAATCACGTCGTTCACCTGCAGATCGCGGCAAGCGCGTTCGCAGCGATTGCATTGGATGCAGGTGTCCAAATTCACGGCCATGGCGGGATGCGACAAATCGGCAAGCACGGCTTCGCGCTTGAGCGCGGCCAATGCAGGGCGAACCTGCACGCCATGGTGCTCGCCCCATTGACTCAATTCACCATGCGGCGCCTCAGCCCGATCATCCAGCCATTTGTGACCCTGCTCGGGCAGATCGGCCAGCAGCATCTCCAGCACCATCTTCTGGCTTTTGACGGCACGCGCGCTGTCGGTGCGCACCTGCATGCCGGGCGTGACGCTGCGGCAGCAACTGGGGGCCAAAGTGCGTTCACCGTCAATTTCGACCACACAAGCGCGGCAATTGCCGTCAGGCGCGAGGCCTTCTTTGTGGCAGAGATGCGGGATGGCAATGCCCAATTCTTTGGCGATGTTGAAAATGCTTTTCCCGGCAGGCGCTTCCACCGATTGGCCATTGAGTGTGAATTGAACGGTGCTCATGCAGCCCCCACTTCATGAGGGAAGTAAGCCAGCACGCAACGGATCGGGTTCGGCGCTGCCTGCCCTAAGCCGCAGATGGACGCATCACCCATCACCTGTGCCAGATCTTGCAAAGTGTCGGCATCCCAAACCTCAGCGGTCATCAGTTGAGCCGCCTTGTCGGTGCCCACGCGGCAAGGCGTGCACTGCCCGCAGCTCTCGTGCGCAAAAAAGCGCATCACGTTCAGCGCGGCGTCGCGGGCGCGGTCGTGTTGGCCAAGCACGATGACAGCGGCCGAACCGATGAAACAGCCGTGTGGCTGCAGCGTGTCAAAGTCCAGCGGCACATCGGCCAGGTGCGCAGGCAAGATGCCACCGCTGGCCCCGCCGGGCAGGTAGGCGTAGAGCGTGTGCCCCTCGGCCATGCCGCCGCAGTATTCATCCACCAGTTCGCGCAGCGTGATGCCTGCCGGCGCTAACTTGACGCCTGGCTGCCTTACGCGCCCGCTCACGCTGAAGCGGCGCAGACCTTGGCGGCCATGACGCCCCTGCGATGCAAAACTGTCTGCCCCTCTCTCCAGCAGCTCACGAATCCAAAACAGCGTCTCGAAGTTATGCTCCAGCGTCGGGTGACCGAACAGGCCGACCTCAGCAATGTAGGGTGGGCGCAGGCGCGGTTCACCGCGTTTTCCCTCGATGCTTTCGATCATGGCGGACTCTTCGCCGCAGATGTAAGCCCCCGCCCCCCGGCGCAATTCGATGTGTGGCAAGGCACACGGCGGATTGGCCTG
This sequence comes from uncultured Limnohabitans sp., assembly GCA_964422575.1. GTDB lineage: Bacteria > Pseudomonadota > Gammaproteobacteria > Burkholderiales > Burkholderiaceae_C > Limnohabitans_A. Next base: position 1,382 of record CAYRBW010000214.1, on the reverse strand, counting down.
CAAATCGGCCAGCGCTTGCGTGAACAGCACGCGCGCTTCGTGGTATTCATCGCGCAGGTAGATGTAGACCGCCTCACAGCCCACCACGCTGGCAGCGATCAGCACACCCTCTAAAAAACGGTGCGGGTCAGACTCCAGACAAGTGCGGTCCTTGAAGGTGCCGGGCTCGCCCTCGTCGATGTTGACGGCCATCAGGCGAGGTGCAACTTGGCTGCGCACGATGCGCCATTTTCGGCCTACCGGAAAACCTGCGCCACCCAGGCCGCGCAAGCCCGAAGACTCGAGCAACGATATGACCGATTCGGCCTCACGCTCACCTGAAGCAACTTGCCGCGCCAACTGGTAGCCACCAGTTTGCTGGTACGCGCTCATGCCGATGACATCGGGCAGCGCGTTGGGAGTCGTCTGGTTTTGAGAAACACACTGCACCACGTCTTGGGCCGTCGCATGCGCCACGGCTTGCTGGCCCACCTGCACCGCTGGAGCCTGCTCGCAGCGCCCCAGACAAGGCACGTTGACGACCTGCACATCGCCGCCCAGATCGCACTGCAACTGACGCAGCAGCGAGTCGCTGCCTGCGAGGCTGCAGCTCAAGCTGTCGCACACCCGCACCATGATGCGCGGCGCTGATGCGTCGTCTTTCAAGATGTCAAAGTGGTGATAGAACGAAGCGACCTCAAATACCTCCACCACCGAGAGCCGCATTTCGACGGCCAGTGCCACGATGTGACGCTCGAACAGCCCATGAAAGTGGTCGTTCAGCACATGCAGGTACTCGATCAGCAGATCTCGACGGTGGCCTTGTGCAGGCAAGGGGCCGATGAGGGCGCGCACCTCGGCGAGTGCCTGGGCACAAGCCTGTCGACCTTTGAGTTGCGAACGGGGATGGCGCAGTTGCTGGCGAACCAGGTCTAGTCCGATGTGGGTGGCGTTCGCCATATCAGCTCAATAAGTCTCTAGGTGCAAACGGCCTTCTTTTTTCAAGGCCGTGCCGATGCTGTCCCAGTCCAAACCAGCGTTTTGTGCGATGTCACGCAGCGCCATGACCACGCCCTCTTCCATGCTTTTGAGGCCACACACATAAAAGCAGGTGTTGCCGTCTTTGAGCAAAGCGGCCACATCGGCGGCACGGTCACGCAAGGCGTCTTGCACATAGCGCTTGGGTTTATCGTCTTCGCGCGAGAACGCGAATTCGGTGTCGATGAAGTCCTTGGGCAAATTGTTAAGTGGGCCAAAATACGGCAACTCAGCAGGCGTGCGGGCACCAAAAAAGAGCATCAACTTGCCCCCCTCAAACTTGCCGCTGGCGCGCAGCCGGCGAAGCAATTCGGTCATGGCGCGCATTGGGGCGCTGCCAGTACAGGTGAAGATCATCACGATGT
>CAYRBW010000213.1:1724-3957 GCA_964422575.1 uncultured Limnohabitans sp. | reverse complement strand
CAGCTGGCCCGTGCCCCGCAGCGTGTCGCCATTCACGATATAGGGCGTGTAACACTCGGTGTAGCCATGATCATTGGTCTGCACATCCAGCATGAACTGCGCCAAAGCCCGGTGCAAACGAGCCATCGGGCCACGCATGAAAGTAAACCGCGAACCGGTCAGCTTGGTGCCCGTGGCAAAGTCCAAGCCCAACTGTTCGCCAATGTCCACATGGTCTTTGACTTCAAAGTCAAAAGCACGAACCTGGCCCCAGCGACGCACCTCCACGTTGCCATGCTCATCCTCACCCACCGGCACCGACTCGTGCGGTAAATTGGGCACAGCCAACAACAGGGTTTGCAACTCTGACTGAATCACATCCAGTCGCTGGGCCGAAGCATCCAGCTCATCCTTAATAGCGCCCACCTGAGCCATCGCGGCATCGGCCTCAGCATGCTGACCTTTGCCCTTGAGCATGCCAATCTGCTTGGACAAGCTGTTGCGCTGGCTTTGCAACTCTTCGGTGCGGGTTTGCAGCGTTTTGCGCTCGCCTTCCAATACACGGAAAGCCTCAACATTCAGAAAAGGCTGAGGGGATTTACGGGTCTGCAAACGCGCCACAGCAGCGTCCAGATCTTTGCGGAGTAGAACAATATCAAGCATTCCGCCATTGTAGTGACGTGAGCGACCCCAAGGACGCCTGCCAAACGTCCGCCCCCTGAGGGAGGCTTGCTCAGTGCGAGGCTTGCCCCTTGGGAGATCGACACTGCGGCCGAATGCACACCGTGGCTCAGCCGCCATTCACGAGCGGGGGGCGCTCCCACATGGGGCAGTGGGTCAGCGGTTCAATGGGTCAGCGGTTCAATGGGTCAAAATTTCAAACCTTTGGGCAGCGGAAACTTGATGGTTTCTTGAATGCCATCGAGCGTGCGCACCGACACGGCGCCCAAAACGCGCAGGCGCGCAATCACCTCTTGCACCAGCACATCGGGAGCCGAGGCGCCTGCGGTCAGGCCCACCTTTTGAACACCCTCAAACCAGACCGGGTTCAGATCAGCGGCGCTGTCCACCATGTACGCAGGGGTGCCCAACCGACCGGCCAACTCGCGCAGGCGATTGCTGTTGGAGCTGGTTGGGCTGCCCACGACAATCACCACATCCACGATCGGACTCATCATCTTCACAGCGTCTTGACGGTTCTGGGTGGCGTAGCAAATGTCTTGCTGCTTGGGCTCGCGCACTTGCGGAAAGCGCGCTTTCACGGTCGCCATGATCTCAGCCGCGTCGTCCACACTCAATGTGGTCTGCGTGACCACTGCCAGCAAGGCCGTCTGGGTGGGCTGCACCTTGGCCACATCTTCCACATCTTCTACCAGGTGAATACCGCTGTCGAGCTGGCCCATCGTGCCTTCCACCTCAGGGTGACCCTTGTGGCCAATCATGATGAACTCGTAACCCTCTTTGTGCAGCTTGGCCACCTCGACGTGGACCTTGGTCACCAGAGGGCATGTCGCATCAAAAATGCGAAAACCCCTTGCCTCAGCTTCTTGATGGGTGGCACGGCTGACGCCATGTGCACTGAAAATCAGCGTTGCCCCCGGTGGCACATCGGACAAATTTTCAATGAAAATCGCGCCTTTAGCCTTGAGATCATTGACCACATAAGTGTTGTGTACGATCTCATGGCGCACATAAATCGGCCGACCAAACTTGGCCAACGCATGCTCCACGATGTCAATGGCGCGATCCACCCCGGCGCAAAAACCACGCGGCTCGGCCAAAAAAATTTCTGTCATCACAGCACCCCGATCAATTCAACCTCAAAGGTCACAGGCTGCCCAGCCAGCGGGTGGTTGAAGTCAAACAAGACCGCACCCGCCTCGCCCACCTCAAGCACCGTGCCGGCATAAGAGCCCAAGCCATCGGGCGTGGGGAACTGCACCACATCGCCAGCGGCGTATTTCTCCATCGGGTCGCCCAGCTCATTGAGCAGCAGGCGCGCCACCCACTGCTGCATGTCCGCGATGTGCTCGCCAAAAGCCTCACCGGCGGGGATGTCCATCACCACCCGAGTGCCCTCGGCCAAGCCCAGCAAACGCTGCTCAACGGCGGGCGACAAAGTGCCTGAACCCAGCGACAAAGTGGCTGGCTTTTCATTGAAGGTGTTGATGATGTCCCCCTGCGGCCCTGCCAGGCGGTAGTGAAGCGTCAAGAAAGAACCGGGTTCGACTATGGACATAAGGGTTTTCTGGAA
>CAYRBW010000213.1:0-1714 GCA_964422575.1 uncultured Limnohabitans sp. | reverse complement strand
GGCATAAAGAAGCCACTATTGTAAAAAGCCCGGCCAACCCACCCATCCAAAGGGGCAAAAGGGGACCGACGGCTGCTCCGGGGAGGGGCTTCAAATGGGCATCAAAGACTTGCCGCGCGACGCGCGGCCACGCGAAAAGTTGCTCGCCCGCGGCCCTCAGGCCCTGAGCGATGTTGAGCTGCTGGCCATCTTGCTACGCACAGGCATGGCGGGTAAAAACGTCTTTCAATTATCCGAAGAGTTGCTGGGCCCCGATGGTATCGCGGGCTTGCTACAGGCCACGGTGCAATCTCTCAAACTGGTCAAGGGCCTGGGGCCTGCCAAACAGGCCGAACTGCTGGCCGTGTTCGAGCTGGCCCGACGGGCGTTGAGCCAGCGCCTGAAAGAGCGTGAGGCCTTTCACACGCCCGACGCCGTCAAGCAGTACCTACAGCTGCAACTTGCCCATAAAAACCACGAAGTCTTTGCGGTACTCTTTCTGGACAGCCAAAACCGTCTCTTGGCTTTGGAAGAGCTTTTCAGAGGCACGCTCAGCCAGACCTCGGTTTACCCGCGTGAAGTGGTGCTGCGCGCGCTGCACCACGAAGCCGCTGCCGTGGTGCTGAGCCACAACCACCCCAGCGGCTCGGTGCAGCCCAGCCGAGCCGACGAGCATCTGACCCAGACCCTCAAGGCATCCCTGGCACTGGTCGATGTGCGCGTGCTCGACCACATCATCGTGGGGCAAGGGCAAGCCCTGTCGATGGCAGAACAAGGATTGATGTGATTGCAGACATTCGGCGGCAGGCGCGCCCTCCCCACGGGATGCAAGGGCCAGGCGCAAGGCTGCCGCTAAACTCTTGGCTTTTTGCTCATTCCACTGCGGCCATGTCCCACTACCATCTCTACGCCATCGGCAACGCCCTGGTCGATACCGAATACGAAGTCTCCGATGAACTGCTGAGCACCATGGGCGTGAGCAAGCGCCACATGACCCTAATCGACACCGCTCAGCGCGCCGAATTGCTGACGCATGTGCAAGGCTTGCATGCCCGCCGCACAGGCGGTGGCTCGGCAGGCAACACCGTGGTAGCACTGGCCCAGTTGGGCGGCAAAGCGTTTTATTCGTGCCGCGTAGCGGGCGATGAACTGGGCGCGTTTTACACACAAGACCTGCAAGCCAACGGCGTCGCCACCAACCTCACGCACACCCAAGCCCCCAAAGGCCAAACCGGCAGCTGCATGGTGCTCGTCACCCCAGACGCTGAGCGCAGCATGTGCACCTTTTTGGGGGCCACCTCGCAGCTTGACGCCGAAGCCCTGCACCCGCAAGACATCGCCAAGTCCCAAATTTATTACATGGAAGGCTACCTGGCCGCCTCGCCCACAGGCCTCGAAGCCGCCGCCCAAGGCCGCCAAATTGCCATCAAACACAAAGTGGCCACGGCGCTGACGCTCAGCGATGTCAGCATGATCAACTTCTGCCGCACAGGCCTCGAAGCCATGATCGGTGACGGCTTGGACTACTTGTTTGCCAACGAAGAAGAAGCCCAAACCTGGTGCGGCACCACCGACCTGGACGCCATCATTGGCCAACTGTCACAGCTGGCCAAAACCGTGTGTCTGACGCGTGGCCCCCAAGGCTGCATCGTGGTGCAAGACGCCCAACGCACCGAAGTGCCCGCTGTGCCCGCCAAGGCGGTCGACACCAACGGCGCTGGCGACATGTTTGCGG
>CAYRBW010000212.1:0-3983 GCA_964422575.1 uncultured Limnohabitans sp. | reverse complement strand
GGCCAAGCGCACATCGAGCGCGTCCACGCCGAGGTGGCGGGCGATGTCGCCCATGACGGTCTCGATCAAGAGCACGCCCTGCGGCCCGCCAAAACCGCGAAACGCGGTGTGGCTTTGGGTGTGGGTTTTGCAGCGGTGCGAAGTGATGTGCAGGTCGCTCAAAAAGTAAGCGTTGTCGGTGTGAAAAATCGCCCGGTCGGCCACCGGGCCGCTCAGGTCGGCGCTGTGACCGCAATGGGCCAGCTGCACTGAATCGAGGCCCAACACGCGGCCAGTCGCATCAAAGCCCACTTGCCAGTCGTGACTGAAAGGGTGGCGCTTGCCGGTGATCAAGATGTCGTCGCCCCGGTCGAGTCGCATCTTGACCGGCCGACCGAACTTGTGCGCGGCCAGCGCGGCCCACACGGCCAAATGCCCGGCTTGGGTTTCTTTGCCGCCAAAGCCACCGCCCATGCGCCGGCACACCACGCGCACCTGTGACAGCGGGATGTGCAGCGCGTGCGCCACCCAGTGCTGCACCTCGCCGGGGTGCTGTGTGCCGCTGTGGATCAGCCAGTGGCCGTTGTCTTGCGGAATGGCGTAGGCGATCTGGCTTTCCAGATAAAAGTGTTCTTGCCCACCGATCTCCAGCGAGCCCTGCAATTGGTGTTGTGCGTTGCTCAAGGCCACAGCGGCATCGCCGCGCTGCACCGTGACTTGGGGCAGCACAAAGCTGCCCGCTTGCATCGCTTCGCGGGCGTGCAAGATGGGGGTGTCGTTCTTCGTTTGCAGCTTCATCATGCGTGCGGCCTGCCGCGCTTGGGTGTGCGTGTGGCCCACCACCAAACCCATCACTTGGCCCACATGCATGAGGTGCGGCCCGGCAAAAATGGGTTCGTCGTGCACAAAGGTGGCCAACAGTGTGTCGCCCGGAATGTCTTGTGCAATGACTGTGCCCACCACGCCGGGGGCGGCCAGCGTGGCGCTCAGGTCCATGGCGATCAGTTGCGCGTTGGCTACGGGGCTCATCAAGGGTGCGGCGTGCAAGGTCCCTTCGACCAGCGGTAAGTCGTCGATGTAGTTGGCGCAGCCTTGCACCTGTGTGGTGGCGCTTTCGTGAAAGCGGTGGGTGCTGCTGTCGGTGGCGAAGTTGGATGGCGTATTCATGCGAGTGCCTCCAGTCGAACGGGGTTGTGCCCTGTGCTCTCTAGCCAGGCGCGCTGCAAGAGTTGGCTCAAAATCTGGCGGCGGTAATCGGCGCTGGCGCGCAAATCGCTCAGCGGTGAAAACTCTTGTGTGATGGCAAGCTGCGCAGCTTGTAAAGTGGCTTCGTTCCAAGGCTGCCCCTTCAAGGTGGCTTCCGTCTTCACGGCGCGTGCAGGCGTGGCGGCCACACCACCAGCCCCCATCCGTGCTGCCGTGATGTACCCATTTGCGATGTGCAGCTGCACCGCCAAGCACACCGCTGAGATGTCGTCTTCCTGCCGTTTGGACACCTTGTAAGCACCGAGCCATTCACCCGGGGCAGGGCGGGGCACCACCACCCAGGCCAGCACCTCGTCGGGGGCCAGCAGGCTTTGTCGGTAGCCGGTGTAGAACTGGTCCAGTGGCACATGGCGGTGCACGGCCTTTCCCTTGCGCCAAGCCATCAGCACCACCTGTGCACCCAGCGCAATCAAGAGTGGCATGCTGTCGCCAATGGGTGAGCCGTTGGCCACGTTGCCGCCCAAGGTGCCTGACTGGCGCACCGGCCAGCCCGCAAAGCGCTCGCCAAACGGCACGATCACCGGGCGCTCTGCTGCCAAGGCCTCAAACGCGTCTTGCAGGTTGACGGCTGCGCCGATGGCGATGTGTTGGGGGTAAGTCTCCACCCGACGCAACTCGGCCACGCGGGTCAGGTCAATGATCTGCGGCATGCGGCGCAGGCCTTGGGTGATCCACAGCCCGGCATCGGTGGCCCCGGCAATCAGCTGCGCTTGGGGGTGCTGGGCACGGGCTTGCAGCAAAGCAGGCAGTGTGCTGAGGTGCAAGTAATTTCCATCGGTCTTCTCGGTGGCCAGCAGTTGGTGCAGTGCCGCCACGATGGGTGTCTCATCCACGGTCTGTGCGGCATCGGCCTGCAGGCTGCAAGCAGCTTGCACGATGGGCCGGTAGCCGGTGCAACGGCACAGATTGCCCGACAGGGCTTCGTGCGCGGTGTGGTTGTCCACGCCTTGGCCTTGTGCCACCGTGCGCTGGTACAGCGCAAACAGGCTCATCACAAAACCGGGGGTGCAAAAGCCGCATTGCGATCCGTGACACTCGACCATGGCCTGCTGCACCGGGTGCAGCGTGCCGTCGGCCTGGGTCAGGTCAGCGGCAGTCCACAAGGCCTGTCCGTCGATGGCGTGCGCGGGCTTGATGCAGCTGTTGATGGCGCGGTAAACCAAACGCCCGTTCACCGCCTCGGCCACCACCACGGTGCAAGCCCCGCAGTCGCCTGCGGCACAGCCTTCTTTGGAGGCTGTCAGGCGCAGGTCCTCGCGCAGCAGGTCGAGCAGGGTGCGGTCTGGTGGTACATTGCCCAGATTCATCACTTCACCGCGATGCCAGAACCGCAAAGGGCTGGGCTGCAGCGGCACAGATTTCAGAGGAGAGACGAGCGTTTTTGACATGGCCAATCGGTCTTTGAGGATCGGATGATCCTAGGATAAACCCGATGTTCAATCATGGGCAAATGGCCATAACGCTTATCTGAAAATGGATATGAAGCAGCCGCATCTTTTCGACAAGATCGACCTTCAACTCATTCGGACCCTTCACACCTTGTTGATCGAACGCAGTGTCTCCAAAACCGCCATGCGACTGGGTCAGCAGCAGCCGGCCGTGTCGGTGGCGCTCAAGCGCCTGCGCGAACTGACGGGAGACCCGATTTTGGTGCGCTCGGGCACTGGCATGGTGCCCACCGATGTGGGCTTGCAGATGTTGGGCCCTGTCACGCAAATCTTGCAATCGGCCGAAAGCCTGTTTTCGCCAGTGCGGGTATTTGACCCCGCCCATGCGTGCGAGACCTTCCGCATCGCCGCCAGCGACACGCTGGACCCCTTGTTTTTGCCTTCAGTTATGGCGCGCATCAAGTCGCTGGCCCCCGCCTGCCGGGTTGAGGTGCATGCACTGTCGGCCCAGGCCCAATACGCGCAGGACCTGGGCCAGGGCTTGATCGACGTGGTGATCGGCAACTGGGCCCAGCCCAGCGAAGAGCTTCACCGTGCCGTGTTGTTTGAAGACGAAATCATGTGCTTGGTCAGCAGCAAGCACCCTGCGGTGCGCCGTGGCTGGACGCAAGAGGACTGGCTGGCCTGTGAGCACATCGCGCCGACCGCGGCCTACCCCGGCTGGCGCGGTGTGATTGATGAACACCTGGACCGACTGAACCTGTCGCGCCACATCACCGCGCGTTGCGCCCACTTTGGCCTGATGCCGCGCATGGTGGCATCGAGTTGGCTTGTTTTGACCACTGGCCACCAGTATTGCCAGCGGTTTTTGCAAGGCCCCGAGTCGCAAAATGGTTTGACCCTGTTGCCTTGCCCCGTACCATTTCCCAAGATGGTTTATTACCAACTCTGGCACGAACGCAGCCACAGTTCGGCTGCTGCCAAATGGTTGCGCGAACAGGTGAAAATCAGTGCTTCCCAATTGCCTCATCCTCAAAGTTCCAAGTTGACATGACCACCCCTCTTTTGTCTTTGCAAGGCATCACCAAACGCTACCCCGGCGTGGTGGCCAATCAAGATGTGTCGCTCACCGTGATGCCTGGTCAGGCCCATGCCGTGCTGGGTGAAAACGGGGCGGGCAAGTCCACCTTGATGAAAATCATCTACGGCTCGGTCAAGCCCGACGAGGGCCAAGTGGTGTTCAATGGCCAGCCTGCGCAGATTCGCAACCCGCAAGAAGCGCGCAAATTGGGCATCAGCATGGTGTTTCAGCACTTCAGCCTGTTTGACACGCTCACCGTGGCCGAGAAC
>CAYRBW010000211.1:3115-4038 GCA_964422575.1 uncultured Limnohabitans sp. | reverse complement strand
GGCGCACGAGATCAAGAACCCGCTGGGCGGCATCCGCGGCGCGGCGCAGTTGCTGCAGATGGAAGTCGAATCGCGCGAGCTGACGGAATACACGCAGGTCATCATCCACGAGGCCGATCGCCTGCAGTCGCTGGTCGATCGCCTGCTGGCGCCTCACCGAAAGCCCCATGTGGTGGGTGATGTCAACGTGCACGAGGTCTGCGAGCGGGTGCGCTCGGTCATCCTCGCGGAGTTTCCGCGCGGGCTGCGCGTCGAGCGCGACTACGACGTGTCCATCCCCGAGTTCCGCGGCGACCGCGAACAACTCATTCAGGCCGTTCTCAACATCGCCCACAACGCGGCCCACGCCTTGTCCGACCGCATTGCTGCGGGTGATGCCGAGCTGATGTTTCGCACGCGCATCACGCGGCAGGTCACCATCGGCAAGGACCGCTATCGTCTGGCATTGGAATTGCATGTCATCGACAACGGGCCTGGTGTACCAGACTCGATCAAAGACCGCATTTTCTACCCGTTGATTTCGGGGCGAGAAGGCGGTTCTGGCTTGGGGCTGACATTGGCACAAACCTTTGTTCAGCAACACCACGGCATGATCGAATGTGACAGCGAGCCCGGTCGTACGGATTTCAAAATTTTGATTCCGTTGCCTTGAGAACCACAGAAAGTGCCATGTTGATGAAGCCGATCTGGATCGTAGACGATGACCAATCCATTCGCTTTGTGCTTGAAAAAGCACTGTTGCGCGAAGGCTTGCCCACCCGCAGCTTCACCAACCCACGCGAGGTGCTCAAGGCGCTGGATGCAGAAGGTGACGGCGATGGTCCGCAGGTGTTGGTCAGCGACATCCGCATGCCAGGCGGCTCGGGCCTCGATTTGCTGACGGCCATCAAGCAACGCCTGCCGGGTTTGCCTGTCATCATCAT
>CAYRBW010000211.1:0-3105 GCA_964422575.1 uncultured Limnohabitans sp. | reverse complement strand
TTCAAAGTGGCGCGTTTGAATATCTGCCCAAGCCCTTTGACTTGCCCAAAGCAGTGGAGTTGATTCGCCGTGCTGTGGGCGAGAGCCAGCGCGAAGACGTGGCCGAAGAAAAAGTCACCGATGCGCCCGAAATGCTGGGCCAAGCCCCGGCCATGCAAGACGTGTTTCGCGGCATTGGCCGCTTGTCGCAAAGCCATGTCACGGTGCTCATCACGGGTGAATCGGGCTCGGGAAAAGAGTTGGTGGCCCATGCGCTGCACAAACACTCGCCACGCGCCAATCAGCCCTTTGTGGCCATCAATACCGCTGCCATTCCCAAAGACCTGCTGGAAAGTGAACTCTTCGGTCACGAGCGCGGCGCTTTCACGGGCGCACAAGCTTCGCGCCGAGGGCGCTTTGAGCAGGCCGATGGTGGCACCCTGTTCCTGGATGAAATCGGTGACATGCCGTTTGATTTGCAGACCCGCTTGCTGCGCGTTTTGTCGGATGGTCACTTCTACCGTGTGGGCGGCCACAGCGCGGTCAAAGCCAATGTGCGCGTGATCGCAGCCACCCACCAGGACCTGGAGCAACGGGTCAAGGAGGGCATCTTCCGCGAAGACTTGTACCACCGCTTGAACGTGATTCGCCTGCGCTTGCCCGCCTTGCGTGAACGGCGCGAAGATGTGCCCATGCTGGCGCGCTACTTTTTGCAGCGCAGTGCACAACAATTGGGCGTGGAGCCCAAGCGCATTGCGGACGCTGCCCTTGAACGGTTGAGTCATTTCCAGTTTCCGGGCAACGTGCGCCAACTGGAAAACATCTGCCACTGGCTCACGGTGATGGCGCCGGCGCAAGTGATCGAAGCCAAAGACTTGCCGCCCGAAGTGCTGGAGGCAGGGTTGCAGCCTGCTGCGGTGCCTGCACAAGCAGCATGGGTGCCTGCGCCATCCGATGCCGAGTCGCTCCAGGCGGCCGCATCAGGCGATGCGTCTGAACCCATGGCATCGGTGGCGACCAGCGTGCCTGCGTCTCACCCGGTGGCCAAAGTCTGGGAATCGGGTCTGGAAGAAGAAGCCTTGGCTTTGTTGAACGCGGGCCGCACCGATGTGTGGGACGTGCTGACACGCCGCTTTGAAACCAGTCTGATTCAGGCGGCGCTTGCCACCACGCGGGGGCGTCGCATCGAGGCAGCCCAAAAGTTGGGCATTGGCCGCAACACCATCACCCGCAAGATCCAGGAGCTGGGTATCGACGACTGAGTGCGCGCTCAGTTTTTGCGGGCCACCCAATAGGTGGCACCTTCGGGGCCGTAGTGCTCGGCGTGGGGTTCGTCGCGGTTCAGCGCGAACTCGTCGCCGGGTGTCAGGTAGCGTTTTTGGTGGCTGCCATCGGGGGCGGTGCAGCTGAGCCACAGCTGGCCTGCTGTCACCCGCGCCTTGACCCCAAATGGGTGCGTGTGCGTGTCCAGCACCACATTGGGCTCCCAAGTGCGTTCAAGCACTTCGTCAAAACCTTCGGCTAGTGCTTGCTGTTTGAATGCTTCAAAACTCATGGTGGGAACCTCCGTGAAGTGACCGTAAGGGGCGTGTGCTGTCCAGTCGGTGGGGGCAGCAAACGCCATGGGGGCATCGGTGAACGGGTGCACAAAGGCCAGTGACTGCGCGTGCAGCATCAGGCGCGGGCTGAGTGCACGCACCGGGGCGGGTGCATACAACGCATCGCCCAGCATGGGGTGGCCCATGCTTTGCAGGTGCACCCGTAATTGATGCGTGCGCCCAGTGAATGGTTCCAGTTCCACCAGCGTGGCGGTGTCGCTGCTTTGCAGGGCACGCCAGCGGCTGCGGGCGGGCTTGCCATCGGCGTGCACGATGTGCAGCGGGCGGCGCTCCCAGTCGAGCAGGATCGGGCCTTCAATCGTGCGCCAGCCGTCTTCGTCAGCAGGCACCGCTTGTTGGGTTTGCAAGGGTTGCCCTGCCACCACGGCCACATAACGCTTGTCCACCTGGCGGGTTTCAAACAGGCGGCTCATGCGGCGCTGTGCCTCGATGCCACGCGCCATGACGAGCAGGCCCGAGGTGTCCTGGTCGAGCCGGTGCACCACCAGGGCCTCGGGGTGGATGGCTTGCACTCGGCTGGCCAAGCAGTCTTGTTTGTCGGGGCCGCGACCCGGTACCGACAGCAGGCCGCTGGGTTTGTCGAGCACCAGCAGGTGTTCGTCTTCGTGGATCGGGGTCATGCGGGGCGTCATCACTTAGCCTGCGGTGGCTGCGGGTTGCACCAGCACCACATCGGTCAGCGGGCGGGCCACACAGGGCAACATCAGGCCTTCGGCTTTCTCTTCGGCTGACAGGCCTGGCCACTCTATGGTGTAGTGCACCTGGCCACTGAGCAGCTGGCAAATGCAGGTGCGGCAGGTGCCGTTGCGGCAAGAGCTGGGTAACTGCACGCGTGACAGCTCGGCTGCTTCGAGCAGGGTCAGGTCGCCCTCCACATCGAACTGCAAATCGGCGGGCAGCACCCGGGCTGTGAAGATCTGAAAAGGGGCGGTCATGGGTGCAAAGAAGGCCTTGCGGAGCCTTCGGGCTTGGCAAGGCTGCGCGTTGAATCGCTTTATTTGTCTTTGACTTTGCCGCGAGGCGCCACAAAGGTGGACGGTGCCATGGGGCGGTCTGAGGTGAACGTCTTGGGAGGTGACGTGTCTTTCTTTGGCTTCTTGGCCATTTTGTTGCTGCGTTGTTCGCCTTTGGCCATGGTGTTTCCTTGGGTTCCATCCCGACTTGGGAAGGCTTGATGTTAAAGCACAAAGCCGCAGAATCTGCGGCTTTGTGGGGGTGCGGCACTTGACGCTCCAGGAGCGGCAGGTGTGCTGCGAAGTTATTTGACTTCGGTCACAAACTGGGCGGTCGGGCGGCGCACTTTTTTCAGGTTCGCCAACCAGTCGCCTTCAGCGGCACGGTAGCCCAGCGGCACGATGACCACGCTGCGCAGACCACGAGCGCTCAAGCCCAAAATTTCATCCACAGCTTTCGGGTCAAAGCCTTCCATGGGCGTGGCATCCACTTCTTCAAAAGCGGCTGCAATCAAGGCTGCGCCCAAGCCGAGGTAGGCCTGGCGTGCGGCGTG
>CAYRBW010000210.1:289-4040 GCA_964422575.1 uncultured Limnohabitans sp. | reverse complement strand
AGAGGACACCCATCATGCTTGAATCCATTCACATCCAAGGCTTTAAGGGCTTCAAAGACACCACCATCGGGCCGCTACGCAAGGTGAATTTGATTGTGGGGGGGCAGAACGTGGGGAAGACTTCTTTGTTGGAGGCGGTGTATGCGGTGACGAACTCTGGATTGAAGTTGGGTCATTTTGTGACCAATCATGGAGCGACGAGTAGTGGATTCGCTCAACTTGCCTCGGCTTTTCGTGTTGTTGAAGGTCAAGATGCTCAGCGCTATGTTGATAGGGCGCTACGGGGAGACTTCAAGTTTATTGAAGCGCGGTTCTCTGAAGGATTGCTTCGCTTCCAAGCAATGGCTCAGCTTGAGCAAGGAGGTGAACGTTTCGACACTCTCAGCTCATACGGCGAATGGAGTTTGCTTTGCGGTTCGGGTGCCGCAGTACATCCAGCTAATCCAGCCGTGCCCATTTCTTTGCATCTTCCTTCACAGTCAGACCAAGTGAACTTGTTTGGCAAGATTGTGCTTGGCAACAAGAAACACGAGTTGCTGGAGTTGCTCAAACAAATAGAGCCGCGCTTGCAAGACCTCAATGCCGCTTCACCTGATGGTGAGCAGCGTATTTACGCAGCCGTACAAGGCGTTGCCAATGCGCTGCCCACACAGCAACTTGGTCACGGGTTTGCACGTTTGCTTTATTTGTTCAACAACATGCTGGTGACCGACTCAAAACTCGCCCTCATCGACGAAGTAGAAAACGGTATCCACTACAGCGCTCTTCCCACGTTGATGCAGGGCATCAAAAACGTGGCGCGTGATAGAGAGGTGCAGACATTAATGACCACGCACAGCATGGACTGCATCAAAGCGGCAAGCAAAGTGTTTGAAGACAGTCCCGACGACTTTCAGGTGATCCGCTTGGTGCGAACGGCGGACAACATTGAAGCCGACATCATTCCTGCTGATGCGGTACGTGCCGTGCTTGATAGTGATGGGGAGATTCGTTAATGACAACATCACCAATGAAAGCGGTGCTGATCGTCGAAGGCCACGATGAGCACGATGTGGTTTTGCGTTTGCAACAGTTGCACGCCATAGATGGCTTGTTTATTGAAGTTCTCAAAGGTCGTGATGACCTGATGACGCGCGTGAAGGATGTCGCCTACGACAGCAAGTACCGTGACGTGCGCCGCGTTGGCATCATCTATGACAGTGAGGATGATCCCGCACAGGCGTGCACCGAGTTAAAGCGTGCATCTGAGTATTTAGAAAACTTGGAGCATCCGAAAACGACGAAGGTGTTGCAACTGCCCAAGCAAGACGAATCCGGCAGTTTTGAAGCCCTGTGTCTGCAAGCCATTGCACAAGACGACCCCATCTTGCAGTGTTGTAACCAATACCTAGCCTGCCTGCGTGGCAAGCCGCACAAGCTGAGCACGCAAGCACGTCAAGACAAAGCACGTTTGTTAGCGTGGTATGCCGCCAAGACGGGCAAGCACATCAGCCGAATTGGGCGTGATGCTGTCGAAGGGGACGAGGCATTCGATTACGCCCATCAGGCATTCGGCCCTTTGGTTACGTTTCTTCAGTCCTTAGTGGGCGATACCGATACGGGAATTCAGCATGTTTAAAAAAATCCTCATCGCCAACCGTGGCGACCAGCGGCGAAGCCGCGCAGCAGCCAAGCAAAATGGCGTAGCACGCGTAGCGTGCGTAGGCGATTTCGACACGGGAGTTCGCTATGTTTAACAAAATCCTCATCGCCAACCGTGGCGAAATCGCCTGCCGCGTGGCAGCCACAGCCCGCCGTATGGGCATCAAAACCGTGGCCGTGTACTCAGATGCCGACGCACAGGCCAAACATGTGCAAGTCTGCGACGAAGCGGTGCACATTGGCGGCAGCGCCCCCAAAGACAGCTACTTGCGCTGGGAGCGCATCTTGCAAGCCGCCCAAGACACGGGCGCGCAAGCCGTGCACCCAGGCTACGGCTTTTTGAGCGAGAACGAAGACTTTGCCAAAGCTTGCGCAGCGGCAGGCCTCGTGTTCATTGGCCCGCCCGCGTCGGCGATTTTGGCGATGGGCTTGAAGGCCGAATCGAAGCAGCTGATGGAAAAAGCAGGTGTGCCCTTGGTGCCCGGCTACCACGCGGCAGACCAAGACCCCGCGCTGTTGCAGCGTGAAGCCGACCGCATTGGCTACCCCGTACTCATCAAAGCCAGCGCGGGCGGCGGTGGCAAAGGCATGCGTGTGGTCAACAGCAGCGCGGAGTTTGCCGACGCGCTGGCCAGTTGCAAACGCGAAGCCATCAACAGCTTTGGCGACGATGCGGTGTTGATTGAGAAATACGTGCAGCGCCCACGTCACATTGAGATTCAGGTGTTTGGCGACACACATGGCAACTGCGTGTATTTGTTTGAGCGCGATTGCTCGGTGCAGCGTCGCCACCAAAAAGTGCTGGAAGAAGCGCCCGCACCCGGCATGACCGAAAGCTTGCGCCAACAAATGGGCGAAGCCGCTGTGGCCGCTGCCAAAGCGGTGAACTATGTGGGTGCAGGGACGGTGGAATTTATCGTTGAGCAAACGGGCTATGACCAACCCGAATCTATGAAATTTTTCTTCATGGAAATGAACACGCGCTTGCAGGTGGAGCACCCGGTGACCGAGGCCATCACGGGGCTGGACTTGGTGGAGTGGCAATTGCGCGTGGCCAGTGGCGAGCCGTTGCCTTTGCAACAAAGCGATTTGCGTATTCACGGCCACGCCATCGAAGCGCGCATCTGCGCCGAGAACCCAGACAACAACTTCTTGCCAGCCACGGGCACCTTGGCGGTGTACCGCAAGCCCGCATGCAGCAGCTTTGAAATCAGCGATGTCAGGGTGGACGATGGCGTGCGCGAAGGCGACAGCATCAGCCCGTTTTATGACTCGATGGTGGCCAAGCTCATCGTGCACGGCGACACGCGCGAGCAAGCGCTGGCGCGTTTGGACGAAGCGCTGTCGCAAACCCGCATCGTGGGCTTGACCACCAATGTGCAGTTCTTGCGCCACATCATTTGCACCGATTCCTTTGCCACGGCCAAGCTCGACACGGCGCTCATCGAACGCGAACGTCCCGCAGTGTTCAACCAGCATCCCATCTCTAGCGACGAGGCCATGGAAGCGGCCACAGCGTATCTGGTCACGCAAGAGCGGGCTTTGGAAGATCGCGATCCGCTGTCTAGGCGCGATGCGTGGCGAGCCTATGGCGAGGTGACCCGGCGCTTCGATTTTGAAATACAAGGTAGCCTAGAGGCCAAGTACTACAAGGCTTGTGAGCTTGATGCTCTTGCAAGCCAATCGCCAAAAGGCTTGCAGGCCATCTACCGTAAAAATAATGAGCTTTTTGACGAGCTTTATGTGTTTATGGACAAGGGTGCAACCGTTGTGAAGAACATGCATCGTCTCTCGCTGGTCAGCGAGCAAGGCGAGCTAGCCGCAGGCGGTCTGAACGCGCCCATGCCGGGCAAGGTGATCTCATTTGATGTCAAGGTGGGCGACAAGGTCAGCAAGGGGCAGCGCGTGGCGGTCATGGAGGCCATGAAAATGGAACACGCCATCATCGCTCCGCTAGATGGTGTGGTAGCTGAGCTGCTCTACACCACTGGCGAGCAAGTGGCTGAAGGCGCACCACTGATTACCCTCATGGGGGACAGGCCCTCATGAGTCAGCCTTCAATTAGTTAATAAAGAAATCAACATGCTTCCCAGCAAAGTCAAACTCATCG
>CAYRBW010000210.1:0-279 GCA_964422575.1 uncultured Limnohabitans sp. | reverse complement strand
TGCCTGCCACCATCAAGGTGGAACTGGTGCATCGCCTGCAAGCCGCAGGCTTGAAAGAAATTGAAGTCACCAGTTTTGTGTCACCCAAATGGGTGCCGCAAATGGCCGACAACGTGGAGGTGATGGCGGGCATTGCGCGCGATGCGGGTGTGCGCTACTCGGTGCTCACGCCCAATCTGCAAGGCTTTGAAGCGGCCTTGAAAACCAAGCCTGATGAGATCGTGGTGTTTGGTGCTGCCAGCGAAGCGTTTAGTCAGAAGAACATCAACTGCTCCATCG
>CAYRBW010000209.1:0-4042 GCA_964422575.1 uncultured Limnohabitans sp. | reverse complement strand
AAGTCGACGTGGCCCGCAAACGCATCAGCTTGACCATGAAGCTGGACGCTACCCCCGCACGGCGCGATGGCCCACGCGACAACAAGTTTGAAGGGACAGGGCGTGACAACCGGCAGCGTGGTGGTGGTGCTTACACCTCGCCCCCGGCAGCCGGAGCTGCAGCAGGTTCCGGCTCGGCCATGGCCAGCGCCTTTGCCAAATTGCAAGGCATCAAGAAGTAAAAAACCATGAAAGCCCTCCACATCCACGCAGGCCCCAAGGCACTGG
Organism: uncultured Limnohabitans sp.; assembly: GCA_964422575.1. Taxonomy (GTDB): domain Bacteria; phylum Pseudomonadota; class Gammaproteobacteria; order Burkholderiales; family Burkholderiaceae_C; genus Limnohabitans_A. Next base: position 3,775 of record CAYRBW010000209.1, on the reverse strand, counting down.
CCCAAATTCGTGAACACGGTTTGCGGCCAGAGCACATTGGTGTCATACCGGGTGCGGCGGGCGGCCCCAAAGGCTTGATCTTGGGGCCACTGGACCGCTTCATCTTTGGCGAGTGGCTGGCCCAAAGCCAGCAGCCTGTGGACCTGGTGGGCGCATCGATTGGCGCGTGGCGCATGGCCACCGCCTGCCTGAATGAACCGCTGGCCGCGTTTGAACGGCTGGAACATGACTATATCCACCAGCACTACGAACCGCTGCCGGGCAAAAAACGCATCACCGCCGAGCAGGTGAGCCAGGCCTTTGGCCAAAGCCTGCAAGCCTTTTATGGCGGGCGCATCGACCAGGCGCTGAACCACCCGCGTTACCGCCTGCACATCGTCACCTCACACGGGCGGCACATCCTGCACCGTGAGCACCCGGTGGCCACACCGCTGGGCTATGCCGGGGCCTACTTCAGCAATGCTGTGAGCCGCCGGGCGCTGGGCTGCTGGCTGGAGCGGGTGGTGTTTTCTGCACAAGGCGCGGCCTTGCCTTTTGATGCGCAAGACTTTCGCACCTGTGCCGTGGCCTTGACCGAGGGCAACTTCATGCCCGCCTTGCAGGCCAGCTGCTCGATTCCATTTGCCCTGAAAGCCGTGCACGACATCCCCGGCGCACCGGCTGGCGCGTATTGGGACGGCGGCATCACCGACTACCACCTGCACCTGAACTGGACCACGCACACCCAAGGCCCTGAACGCGCCATCGTGCTGTACCCCCACTTTCAGCAAAACGTGGTGCCCGGCTGGCTCGACAAAGCGCTGAAGTGGCGACACGGCGCGACAGCGTTCTTGGACCACACCATCGTTCTGGCCCCCAACCCCGAGTGGGTCAAAACCTTGCCGGGCGGCAAATTGCCTGACCGCACGGATTTCATGACCTATGACCGCGACTTGGCGGGGCGGGTGAAGGCGTGGAGCGCTGCGGCTAGCGCAGCGCAGCAGTTGGCGGATGAGTTTGGGGAATGGGTAGTACGTGCACATGTTGATGAAATCAAAGTGCTTTGATCTGAAAACTGGATCAAGGTTAAGGTGATGAATTCAGGCACTCAAAAAAAATACATCGAGGAGCTGTGACATGAACCGCAGGAATGTTTTAGTCGCATTTGCAAGTGGAATGACCGGAACAACTGGCTTTGGTTTTCCAGTTTGTACTGACCGTGTGAATGAAGTATGTAACGTCACACGTTTGTACAGCACCCAGATGAAAGATTTGGTTGTGATTCGAGACATTCAGGATATTCAGCGAGTCCTGAAGTCAGACTTATCCAAGATCAGCATTGGTGGTGGACGGTACAGCATGGGCGGGCAAACGGCCATAACTGGCGGTGTTCAAGTAGATATGAGAAGCCTGAATCAATTGGTATGGCTGAATGCTCCCCAAAAATTAGTTCGTGTTCAGGCAGGGATGCGCTGGCGGGATTTGCAAGAGATCCTTGATCCTCGGGGTTTATCTGTGCAAACCATGCAAAGCTACGCCAATTTCACGGTTGGGGGATCGGTATCAGTCAACTGCCATGGACGGTACATTGGTCACGGCCCAATCATCAACTCCATTCGTTCAATACAACTGGTATTGCCTGATGGAGAAGTATTGGAGGCCAATCGCAACAACAACACTGAGCTTTTTCATGCAGCGGTGGGGGGCTATGGCGCAGTTGGTGTGGTCACAGAAGTGGAGTTGTTTGTCGATGAAAATTTTGCAATTGAACGGAACAGCCAAAGTATTCCGATCCATGACTACGCCGATTGGTTTCAAGAAAAAATTCAAAATGACGAAACGGTTTTATTGCATAACGCAGATTTGACGTTGCCCTTCTTCGATCGTCCTTTTGCTGTGACTTGGCGAAGAACCCCAAAATCTGTAAGCGTGCCTCAGCACTTAAGGTCTCAAGGAAAAAAAGATGCCGTAATGCAAACGGGTATCTGGGCTATGACTGAATTGCCTCAGGGGCACCGGCTGAGATCCCTTGCTCAGGAATCTCAAAAATCACCAATGGTTGTGTGGCGCAATTACGAAGCAAGTCTTGATGTCAACGAATTAGCGCCCAGAACAAGGCGTTTTTCGACTTACGTTTTGCAAGAATACTTTGTGCCAGTTTCAAATTTTTCACCCTACGTGCGTGAACTTTCTAAACTGATGCAACAGGTAGGGCGTGACACGCTGAATATTTCCATTCGCCATAGCAAAGCGGATAAAAACTCGCTGATGTCTTGGGCGCATGAAGATGTCTTTTGCTTTGTCGTTTATTACAAGCAACGGATGAATTCAAATTCTGAAATATCCGTACAGCAATGGACACGTGCCATGATTGGCTTGGCACTGCGGTATGGTGGCACTTATTACTTACCTTACCAGCCCCACGCAACACAAGAACAATTCGAGCAGGCCTATCCGAATGTGCAGACATTGCGAAAACTACGCAAAACACTTGGCGCAGCTCGCATGAGCAACATGATGTGGGATCGCTATCAAGTTTAGGGCGAACCAAGGCGGGGCTTGCCAGCTTCATCCACACCATGAACAGCAAAAACGTTCTTTGTGTCGCATCCCGGATGATCGTAAGGATGTTTTACAAACAAACGCTGCTGCCAAACGTACCTGTTTTTCATGGTCCTCATTGGGGTTTTCTCTTGAGTCATACGGCAAATTGCCGTATGCTTGCATCAGGAGTTCATCACCATGACCGTCGCTATCGCTACCGCCCGCCTTGAAGCCCGAATCAGCACCGATCTGCATGCCATGCTCAAGCGTGCCGCCGAGCTGCAGGGCCGCACCATGACTGATTTTGTGGTGTCCGCCGTGCAGGCGGCTGCCCATCAAGCCATCGAACAGGCCGATGTCATCCGCCTGTCGCAGGCCGATCAAGCCTGTTTTGCACAGGCGCTGCTGTCGCCGCCCCAACCGGCCCCGGCCCTGGAGCGTGCCTTTGCTCGCCGCAGCAAGCTCTTGCGTGCTGAATGAGCCGCGCACCGTTCCTGCTGGCACCACTGGATGCGGCGCATGACCGCGCTGGGTTTGATTGCGACTCGGAACCCCTCAACCGTTACTTGCGCGAGCAAGCCACCCAAGACATTCGCCGTCGCGTAGCGGCCTGCTTTGTGGCCCTGATCGACGTACCAGAAGGGCAGCGCATTGCGGGGTACTACACCTTGGCCTCGGCCAGCCTGGTTCTGGCCGATTTGCCGGCCAGCACCAGCAAAAAGCTGCCGCGCTACCCGACCGTGCCCGCCGTGCGCATGGGCCGCTTGGCCGTCGATCTTGCATTCAAGGGCCAAGGTCTTGGCGGTGCTCTGCTGGCCGATGCGCTGCACCGTGCCGCCCGCTCCGAGATAGCCGCCTTCGCCATGGTGGTGGACGCCAAAGACGATGCCGCAGCCACTTTTTACAAGCACCACGGTTTCATGACCTTAGCCGACTCACCGCTGACCCTGTTCTTGCCGCTGGCCACTGTCCAGAAACGCTGAAACCCACAGTTTTGGGCAGGCCTGCGAATGCCTGCCATGGATAATCCCACCATGCGTTCTTCCAGCCTCTACCTCACCGCCGCCCTCTACAAATTCGTCGATCTGCCCGACTTCGCCGATCTGCAAGCGCCTTTGCAAGCCTGTTGCGAGGCCAACGATGTCAAAGGCACGCTGCTGCTGGCGCACGAGGGCATCAACGGCACGATTGCCGGGTCAGAAGTCGGGGTGAGGGCGGTGCTGGCGTTTTTGCACGCCGACCCACGCCTGGC
>CAYRBW010000208.1:0-4044 GCA_964422575.1 uncultured Limnohabitans sp. | reverse complement strand
AGCTACACCGGGGCGCAGATCGACCACGAAGGCCTGCTGCAGTACCTGGTGAGCTTTCGCAACCACAACGAGTTCCATGAGCAATGCGTGGAGCGCATCTTCATGGACATCTGGGCGCGCTGCAAACCCACCCAGCTGACGGTGTACGCCCGCTACACCCGGCGCGGCGGGCTGGACATCAACCCCTGGCGCACCAGCGCACCGGGCAAGTTGCCGCCCAATGTGCGCACGGCGCGGCAGTGAACGCACTCACTTCGTTTCCGAAGATGTCACCCACCACCCGTCGCATTCTCCAGGCGCTTTGTACGAGGCCATTGCCATCTCCGTGGTTGGGCCTGTGTTGAGCTTGGTCTTTGACAAGTCACCCGCCTCCACATTGGGCCTGGCGGTTGTGTTGTCGAGCATTGCACTGACGTGGAATTACGCCTTCAACTGGCTCTTTGAGCGCTGGGCGTCGTGCCAATCCGTGCGCGGTCGTTCCTTGGTCAGACGGCAGGCCCACTGGGCCGGTTTTGAAAGGGGTTTGGTGATCATTCTTTTGCCCGTCATGTCATTGTGGCTGGACATCTCGCTCACCGCTGCCGTGGTGACCAACTTGGACCCGCTGGCGTTTTTTTCTTCTATGCCATTGCGTTCATATGGTGCTTTGCCCGAGTTTTCGGCTTGCCCGCTTCTGGCATGGCGGGTGATGTGGATTGGGGCTGATGTCGCGGCACACAGGCACAAGACCTTCGCCCTGAGATTCGTTTCATCCGTTCCTCATACCGGCTGCGTGGATTCAAGGGCTGAAAAATCCCAAGTCGGTTTGGTCGAAACGGGTGATGTTGGGGAGCAGGGCACTGACCTCGGTGGGGCTGACCCCCAGCCAGTTGGCCAAGGTGGCGGCCAGTTGGTCAACGCTGGTCGTGGGGATCAAGCGACCCTGGCCTACGTCGTCCGGACCATTGTTGTCCAACACGGGCATCTTGCCCCAAAAGCGTTGACCGCCAACAGCACCACCCATGATCAGATGGTGCGCCCCCCATCCGTGGTCGCTGCCGTCGCCGTTGCTGGTCAGCGTGCGGCCAAAGTCGCTGGCGGTGAAGGTGGTGACATTTTCTGCCACGCCCAACTCGGTCATCGCGGATTGAAAGGCGCTCAAGCCATGGGCCAGTTGGCCGAGCAAGCCTGGGTGTTGGGTGAGCAAAAAATCGTGGTTGTCAAATCCACCGATGCTGACAAAGAAAATTTGTCGCTGTGCGCCCAGTGTGCTGCGCCCCGCAATCAACCGAGCGACCATTTGCAATTGGCGCCCCAGACTCTGGGTGGTGTCGAATGTGGCCGAAAACGGCAAGGCATTGGCATTGCCCAATGCGGCTTTGACGGTGACCTGGGCATTGATCGAGCGCAAAGCCACGCGGTTAAGTTCGGCCTCCATCCAGTGCGTGCGTGGCGCAGTGATCATGTTGTTCAGTACTTTGCTGCACTGGGCGGACCCAAACAAATTCGAGACAACCCCGTTGACAGGGACTGCGCCACTGTTGCTGATTTGGTATTGGACGGCCTGATCACCCATCAAAAACACCGCATTGCCACTGGTGTTGATGCAGGTGAAGGTGCTTGTGGCGTTGCTGGACAAAAAGAGGTCGCCTATGGCACCGCCCCAGCCTTTGGTGGACCCTTCGGCACCACTGCTTTGCCAAAACGATTGCTGGTCGTTGTGGCTGAACAGCTTGGGCGGCAATCGCACCGATTTGGCCAAGTATTGTGCTTTGGTGGTGGGCTCCATGAGGGTGCCCACATTGAGCAACCAGCCCAGTTTTCCAGCGTCAAACAAGGGCTTGAGTGGCAATAGTTCTGCCGCCATGGCCAGTTGCATTCCCGAGACGCCAGTGCCTAATAGGGGGACTCTGGGTGACAAGCTGGTGGCGGCTAAGCTGGCTCTTGGTGCCACCAAGCCACCGAGGTCGGTGGTGCCTCCGCGCAATCTGGCCAAATCAGCATGGCCCGCCGCGTCAACGGGCAGCAAGGTGCGGCCGTTGTCGTTGCCCCCAGACAAAAATACGCAAACCAGCGCCTTGTAGCCTCCGCGGGCATCGGCTGCGGCGGCTTCACCCATGGCCGCAAGGTTCAAGGCCCAAGGCGCAGCCATCCCAACCAAACCCAGTTGTGCGGAGCGTCGCAAAAATTCACGACGCTGTAATTCAGGTAATCGATTGAGTTTCATGGGGACTTATTTCTGGATCAGGTATTCAGGAGCGGCCATCACCAACAAAATAGCCGCTCGCACGCGGTTGAGTTGGCCTGCCGCAGTGGATGCGCTGATGGTGGCCACGGCGGTGCTCAATTCAGTCAAAGTCGTGAGGTGGATGGCGTCTGCCGCCAGGCGCAAATTCAGGTGCGCCAAGAGCTTGGACGGGTCAGCCGCAAGGCGCAGTTCGTGAGCGTAATCGGCGGTGACATCACCACTGGCGATGCCATTGCTGATGACCGATTGCATGAAGTTCAGGTAACCCGCGACCGTGCTTTCGTTGAGCAGTTGAAACTCCGGGGCCGTGATGCGGTTAGTGGCCAATTCTTTGCCTGGTGGCACATAGCCTGGGCGAAAAAAATTGAATACCGATGGGCTGCGCCAAGGGCTTTGGCCTAAGCGGGTGGCAGGGTCGCTCGTGTCACCGATGGGCCAGCGACCTGTGGTGCTGGTGATGCCAAAGCTTCGTCCCCATTGCACAAAACGGTGCACGGGCTCACGCAGGCGCCCCGAGGCATTGCCAGAGGGCGTAGCGCGTGCTTCAGGGTCGAGCAAAACGGCGCGCAAGGTGGCTTTCAAGTCACCGCGTACGCCGCGCCCATTGTTGTTGAAAACGGCAGCAACACGACCCACGTAAGCGGCACTGGGGTGGCTCATGGTGAAGCGCTGGATGAGTTGACGTCCAATAAAAGGCCCTGTGTTGGGGTGATTGGCCAAGGTGTCCAGTGCCAAAGACAGGGCTTGTGGCCCCGTCAGTGATCCCGCGATGGTGGTGCCTAAAACAGTTTTATCGCCGGATTGGAAGTTGGCGGCATTGTGTTTCATAGGGTGGGAAACGTGCGCGTAATCCATCGCGTCCACGCGATCACGTTCCCAACCAGTGAACACGCGGGCCAGTTGGCTGATGTCCTGCGATGTGTAGCTGTCGATGGTTTGGCCGTTGCTCAGGCGGGGCGTGCCATCGGTATTGAGTTGCACCAAGCCGATGCTGAACAATTGCATGACCTCGCGGGCATAGTTCTCGTCGGGCACTCGACCGGTACGGGTGTCCTCCTTGCGGTTGCCCAGCATGTTCAGGTAGCTGCCCATGCCAACGCTGAGGGTCACCTCTTGCAAAAGCTGTCTGTAAGTGCCAAAGGCATTTTTTTCCAGCAAATCGGCGTAATGGGCTACGCACAGGCCCCGCCACTCAATGGGCAAACCCTGCATCGACACCACAAAAATCTCTGACAAGGCCAGCGTCATGCGCTGTCGAACTTGATCGGGACTGCTCATCAACTTGAGCCAAATGGCGTTGTCAGCCCCCGTGAAGTTTGTCCGATTGGCTTCTACGGCATAGCCGTTGGAGACCATCCATTCGTAGCGGGAGACGTCTTGTACAGGCAGTGTCAATTGTGAATCCAACCAATCGGCGAAGCCCAAGGTTTTGACCGCGTGAATGGTTTCAGCCGATGCTGAAAAACCCGCTTGGGTGAGGAAGCGAACAGCCTCTGCATCGGTTGGCGCGGATGCAGGATTTGTTTCACTTTCATTAGAGCCGCCTCCACACGCCGCCAACAGCATGCCGCCCGCAGCCACGGGCGTGCTTTTGAAGGTGCGTGGGGAAAAGCCCAAAGAGGCCGTTGACTCAATAGACAAGGCAAGGTCTTCTGATGGTGCTTGGCTGCAAGCTGCTGCGCCAAAAGTGGGGGCTGTGTGTTGGGCGCCGAGCTTGACGGAATTCATAGGTTTTTATGTGGTCATGACCACTTGATTCTAAGGGCTGTCATCAATTGGTGCTGCTCAAGCGTTAAGTTTGGAACGCGACAACTGAT
>CAYRBW010000207.1:0-4051 GCA_964422575.1 uncultured Limnohabitans sp. | reverse complement strand
AGCTTGAGCTGCGTGGGCACACCCGTTTCGGCCGTCATGTCGGTTGCCGGCACATCTTGTACTTTGGGACCCAAGAGGGCTTCGAGTCCGCGGCCAAGGCCTTTGGGTTTTTTGGTGACCATGGTCAAGTTTCCTTCGTCAATCGGGTCAAAAGAGCGTGGCCTGCAGGCCAATCTCCCAATTGTGATTCGGCATTGATGTGCCCGGCTTGACCCAGGTCCACATATTCAGCACCCCAGTCTTGAGCCAAGGCTTGCGCCCGGTCAACCCGGCAATAAGGGTCGTTTTGGCTGCCCACCAAAATGCTGGCAAAGGGCAGCTTCTGGCGCGCGATGGGGCTCCAGCCCGGCAGCATTTCGCGCACCGTGTCGGCTTCCACATCGCTGGGGGCAACCAGCAAAGCGCCAACCACGCGTGCTGTGTAGCGCGAGATCGCCGCCCATGCTGCCACCTGGATACAGCCCAGACTGTGCGCCGCCAGCACCACTTGGCCGGGGCTGTTGATGAGCACCTCATCCAACCGCGCCAGCCAGTCACCGCGCTTTGGGCGCATCCAGTCGTCTTGCTCCGCCACCGCGTAGCCATGTCGGAGCGCCCAGCGCATTTGCCAATGCTCCGGGCCGCTGCCTTGCCAACCGGGCAATATCAAAACAGAAATCGGGGTCATCTCAAAGGGTCGGTGCACGCAAGACCAACTCATGCGCAAAGTCGATATAAGCTTGGCTGCCCTTGGCAGACGGGTCAAACACCACGCCAGGCAAGCCATAGCTGGGGGCCTCGGCCAAGCGCACGTTGCGGGGAATCACGGTGTCAAACACTTTGTCACCAAAGTGGGCCTTGAGTTGGTCACTCACCTGCACCTGAAGCGTGGTGCGCGGGTCGAACATGACCCTCAACAGGCCAATGATCTTGAGGTCTTTGTTCAGGTTGGCGTGCACCTGCTTGATGGTGTTGACCAGATCAGTGAGCCCTTCAAGCGCAAAGTATTCGCACTGCATGGGCACGATCACGCCATGGGCCGAGCACAGGCCATTGAGGGTGAGCATGGACAGCGACGGCGGGCAATCGATCAGTACAAAGTCATAATCGGCATCGACGACGGCCAAGGCATTTTTCAGGCGTTGATCGCGGTGCGCCAGCTGCACCAATTCAACTTCAGCACCCGCCAGTTCGCGGTTGGCACTCAACACGTCATAACCACATTTCTCGGCTTTGATGACCGACTCGGCAATCGAAGCAGACTCCAACAGCACGTCATAAACACTCAAAGTCACTGCCCGCTTGTCGATGCCCGATCCCATGGTGGCGTTGCCTTGTGGGTCCAGATCGACCAGCAATACACGCTGACCGACTTTGGCCAAACCCGCGGCCAGATTGACGGTGGTGGTGGTTTTGCCAACGCCACCCTTTTGGTTGGCAATACAGAATATTTTGGCCATGCGAGTCTGTCCGGTTTATTTGGTGAACGCGAGCTTAAGTCCGAAACCGATCAGGCAAACGCCCGCCAGTTTTTCGAGAAAGCCCGACACGGCCGGATTGGCGCGCAGGCGTTCGGCCATGAAATGCGTGATCAGCACCACGCCAAAGCAATACAGAAAACCCAGTACGGCAATAGTCAAAGCCATCACCGTGAAGGTGGCCCACCCCTGATGGTGAACGGGATCGATGAATTGAGGAAAGAATGCAAAATAAAACATGATCGCCTTAGGATTGAGCAAGGTGATGAACAGGGTTTCACGGAAGTAGCGTCCGGGAGTGATCTGAATGCTAGGCCCTTCACCCGCTTTGGCAGTGATCATCTTGAACCCCAACCAAGCCAAATACGCGGCACCCAAGCACTGCACCACAACGAAAAGCATCGGCCATGTTTTGAGCATGGCGGCGACCCCGGCCACTGTGAGCCACAGCAGAATTTGGTCCCCCAGCAGCAAGCCCAGCACCGAAGCCAAACCACCCGCCACCCCGCCCCTGCTGGCCGAACTGATCAAGGCCAGATTGCCAGGGCCAGGCAAGAACAAAAGCAGCACAAAAGCTGCGGTAAATGCGCCGTAATCCGAGATGCCGAACATTGTTTTTCTTTAAAGGGGATAGACTGAGTGTAAGTGATGCCTGCACTGCCAACACAAAATCAAGCCTTCTGTTTCACGTGAAACACCCACTCACAGCCCCAAGGGCATCGATATTTTGTGGAAAACCGCCCTTGCGGGTGAGTTTCAATTGAGCTCAATACCCACATCAACAAAGGAAAGACGCCCCGCCCATGGATCAACGTGGGCTGCTGTCCCCAGGCTTCATCCAAACCATGCAACGCTCCACATCCAAGCCGGGCACAAACAAGGGTTCCACGTGAAACACTTTGACGTCTGATGGCAATGCCTCAATTTCATTTTGCGGATGTTTGCCCTTCATGGCCATCCACACCCCGCCCTCGGCGAGTGCCGTGCGCGACCAAGCCACAAAGTCGGGCAAAGAAGCAAAGGCGCGGGAGCAAATCACCTGATAAGGATCAGCCAGGGATTCGACCCGGGCGTGGATACCACGCAAATTGGACAACTTCAGACTCACCGCCACTTGCTGCACAAAGGCCGCTTTTTTGGTCACCGCGTCCACACAGCTCACATTCAACTCGGGCATGCAAATGGCCAAGACCACACCGGGCAAGCCGCCGCCCGATCCCACGTCCAACACCTCGATGGGCTGGCCTTGTGTATGCCGAGACAATGGCGCAATGGCCGTCAGGCTGTCCAACAAATGGTGTGTCAGCATGTCTGCCGGGTCACGCAAGGCTGTCAGGTTGTAGACCTTGTTCCATTTTTGAATCAAGGCCATGTAGTCCATCAAGCGCTGAACTTGTTCATCCGACAAGCTCAAGTGCAGAGCCTTGGCACCGGAGCGCAGGCTCTCTTCCAAACTCAAACTCATGCCTGCGCACCTTCCTCAGCAGCTTGCATAAAACCTTTGAAGCCGCCCTTTTTCAAATGGATCAACAGCAGCGAAACGCTGGCGGGCGTGATGCCCGAGATGCGCGAAGCTTGCCCCAGAGTCTCAGGGCGGTGCTTAGCCAGCTTTTGGCGAGCCTCAATCGACAAGGCAGAGACCTGCATGTAATCCAGGCTTTCGGGCAGGCGCAAGTGTTCGTAAAAAGCAGCGCGCTCTACCTCACCCTTTTGGCGGTCGATGTAACCGGAATACTTGGCGGCAATCTCGACCTGTTCGATGACCGACACGCTCAAATCACCCAAAGTTTCACGTGAAACATCGGTACTGGCCATTCGGCCCTCGCCCAAGGACATCAACGCTGGGTAGCTGACATTCGGACGGCGAAGCAAGTCAAACAAGTTGTGTTCATGTTCGATGGCCTTACCCAAGACCCGCACCGATTCTTCTGCGGGCAAGTTCCGTGGGTTCACCCACGTCGCTTTCAGGCGCTCTGTTTCACGTGAAACAGCATCGCGTTTGCGGCTGAAGGCATCCCAACGAGCGTCATCGACCAACCCCAAATGACGCCCCACTTCGGTCAGTCGCGCATCGGCATTGTCTTCTCGCAGCTGCAGGCGGAACTCCGCTCGGCTGGTGAACATGCGGTATGGTTCGGTCACGCCTTGTGTCACCAAGTCATCGACCAACACACCCAAATAGGCTTGGTCACGCGCTGGCATCCAGGCAGTTTTGCCCCGACACTGCAATGCCGCGTTGATGCCGGCAAACAAGCCCTGGGCGGCGGCCTCTTCATAGCCGGTGGTGCCGTTGATCTGGCCCGCAAAAAACAGGCCATTGATCTGGCGGATCTCAAAGCTGTTTTTAAGCGCCCGCGGGTCAAAGTAGTCGTATTCGATGGCGTAACCGGGACGCAGGATGTGGCAGTTCTCCAGCCCCTTCATCGAGCGCACCAAGTCGTACTGGATATCGAACGGCAAGCTGGTCGAGATGCCGTTGGGGTAATACTCGTTCGTGGTCAGGCCTTCGGGCTCGAGAAAAATCTGGTGGCTGTCTTTGTCGGCAAAACGGTTGATCTTGTCTTCCACACTCGGGCAATACCGCGGACCCACGC
>CAYRBW010000206.1:1022-4150 GCA_964422575.1 uncultured Limnohabitans sp. | reverse complement strand
CACCATGGCCACCAAGCCGGTTTCCTTTTGCACACGCAGCACTTCCTGGCCTTCCTTGTACACGTCGCAAAGCGGAATCTCGACCTGCACGTGCTTGCCTGCCTTGAGGCAAGCCAGGGTTTGGCTGGCGTGCATCTGCGTGGGGGTGCACAGGATCACGGCATCGACTTCTTTCAAAGCCAGGGCTTCGTCCAGCTCGGTGGTGGCGTGGGTGATGCCGTATTGGGCGGCGACTTCTTTGGTTTTGTCGATGTCGCGGCTGATCAAGGAGACGACTTCGACCCCTTCGATATTTTGAATGCCGTCCAGGTGTTTGATGCCAAAGGCACCTGCGCCAGCGAGTGCGACTTTGATGGTCATGAGAAAGTCCTTTCAAGAGAGAAAATCATTTGAGTTTGAAGAGATTGCGCAACGCCAGACCGATGAGGAACAGGGTAGCGAGGCTGAGGGTTTTGTGGATGAACAACCAAGCGACAGAAACGCCTTTGACCACGTGTTCTAGTTTGTCAAACCCAGGCAGTGGCAATGCTTGCTGCAAGCTGTAGTTGAGCCAGTCGCTTTGAGCCGTGCAATTGACTGCCAAGGTGTAGCAGGATTCAACACTTGTGTATGAGCCATATTTCTGAGCAAATATCAGCCAAAGAATTGCCAGAAGAAGAAGCGGCCTTGCGATGCTGAAGCCGTAATCAGATGTTTGTTTATAGAGCCAATACAGAAGCCAAGTTCCGTACTCACGAAGGGCTACAAATGGTTGGGATTTGTTAATAGCGTCCCTACCCTTGATGCGATGCCCAACTCTTTCTTCATCCATTTCAAGGCGAAAAAAGCGTTGCTCTTCGCGGATGGCTTGTTGCTTGCTGAAAGCGAGTTTGAGAGTGCGATAGGCGCGAGCGGCTTCTTCACTGCCTGTGGCGGGGGGGAATTGAGCGCCCTCGAAGCTGGTGTCTTGGTGGAGTTCGCAGCCGTGGAATGTCGGCGGCGAATGTGTGAATTTGGCATTCCTGAAAATTGTTGAACCGCTGAACCTTCGACCATTGAAGTTCACAATGCCAGCAAATACTGTCCTTTCAAACGAAAACTCTCCTTCTTCCTCTTTGGCGTTGTCGGCATCGACGGAGAAGTCAACGGCGCCATTAAATCTAGCGCCATAGAAATCGGTCACGCTGCCAAACTTGGCATTTCTAAATGAAGCTGATCCTCCAAAAAAAACATCTGAAAAACCTGCTTCATTGGAAAAAAGGGCACGTCTAAAGTCAGCACCGAATCCAAATTTAGCGCCGTCAAATAAAACAGCGCCGAATTTGGCTAACTCAAAACTCGCCATATTCTCAAAAACAAAGTACCGAAAATCTCTCCGAATTTGCAATGTGATTTTTTTTGGATCGAAGTCGCACCCTGCGAAGTTAGCTTTGTTTTCAAGGCCAATGAGGGAGTTGTCAAAAACAAGTGATGGAAATGTGTGTCTCCAACAATTCCAAACAACAACACTATGTTCCGCCAACGCCAAACACCCCGCCTTGCTGATGTTGTCCGGCGTGCCGTTCTCTGGGTTGCGAAAAATCTCGCGGATGGTTTCTCGCACGGGGATGCCGTCCACTTCCAGCGGCAGTTTTTCGATGTCGGGGTGGTCTTTCACCGCACTCATGCCCTTGCCCTGTGTGCCAGTTGTTCACTGGCCTTTTGCAGTTCTTGGCTGAGCTGTTCGGCGCTGGGCAGCAGGGTTTGGTATCTCGCGGCCAGCACTTTGTTGGGCAGGCCTTCGAGCGCGTAGTGCGCTTGGGCTTGGCCTTTTTGGCTGCACAGGATGAGGCCCACGGGTGGGTTTTCGCCCTGGCGCATCCAGTGCGCTTTGGCGTAGTTGAGGTACATGTGCATTTGCCCGGCGTCGGCGTGGCTGAGCATGGCTTTTTTGTTCTGGCTGAGCAGGCTGCGCTCAAAAAACTGGGTGTCCATCTGGCGTTTGAGTTGCCGCACGCTCCAGCCTGCGCGCAAGGCCTCGTGCTCGTAAAAAGCGCGCGCCTCTTCACTTTCGACAGACAGCAGGCAAACGTAGGCGGACCATGGCAGAGGAAAGGCGCGGGCGAGGTCTGCCATGGTGAACTTGAGATCGCTGCGTACGGCATCGTTGGCCAGGGTTTGCGCCCCATGCGCTGGAAATTCTCCAGACAGTGTCTGGACAATCTTGTCTTGTGACCAAAGTCGATAAAAGCTGCACATCTGATGCAGATTCTGTTTGCTGAACCCTCGCGCAAACTCGGCCGTCAAGTCCAGCGCCAACTGCTTGATCAGCTGCTCGCCGTAGGCGGCGCGGCGCTTGCCTTTTTGCTCTGTTTCAACAATGCGCCGCCCCACTTGCCAATAGCTGGCTGTCATGATGGCGTTGACGCTGCGCACCGCCGCCGTGCGGGCTTGGCGCAGCAAGTCGGCGATGTCGGTTTGCAGGTGTTGGTAAGTGATGAGGCTGGTCATTGCGGGTTCGCTTGAGGTGGGTCCTTGCATTCAAAGGCTCGGGAAACATCCTTGTCAATTGTGACCTGAGCTATCACTATGCAAGGATAAATTCACCGGCCAACACCCCCGCATCCCGCCTCAAACATTCTCCAAAATCACATGCCCCACCGCCGTGTTGCTGGCGGGCACGTGGTAGAAGCGGTGGCGCAGTTGGGGCGCGGGGCCTGTGGCTTGACCGCCGTTGATGTCGCTCATCGCACCACGCGCGATCAGCCACATCACCAACTCAATGCCTTCGCTACCGGCTTCGCGCACGTAGTCAATGTGCGGCGTGTTGGCGCAGGCCACGGGGTCGTTGATCAGTTGGTCCAACCAGGCGTTGTCCCACTCGCGGTTGATCAAGCCCGCACGGGCGCCCTGCAGTTGGTGGCTCATGCCGCCCGTGCCCCAAATGTGCACGTGGATGTCGTCGTCGTAGCTCTCCACCGCCTTGCGAATGGCCTGCCCCAAATTGAAGCAGCGCTGGCCGCTGGGCACGGGGTACTGCACCACGTTGACAGCGAAAGGAATCACGGGGCAAGGCCAGGCGTCTTTCACCGGGTCGAGTTCGCCGCACATCAGCGACAAGGGCACCGTCAAGCCGTGGTCCACATCCATCTTGTTGACGATGGTCAGGT
>CAYRBW010000206.1:0-1012 GCA_964422575.1 uncultured Limnohabitans sp. | reverse complement strand
TCAAAGTCTTGCTGAATGACCGACTGCGCAATGTGGCTGGCCAGTTCGGGGTGACCTTTGACCACGGGCACAGGGCGCGGTCCCCAGCCTTCATCGGCGGGGGTGAATTGTGCGGAGGTGCCGATGGCAAAGGTAGGGATCATGTCCAGGCTGAAGGCCGTGGCGTGGTCGTTGTAGACCAGAAAGATCACGTCGGGCTTGTTGTCCTTCATCCATTGTTTGGAGAAGTCGTAGCCTGCAAACACAGGCTTCCAATAGTCTTCTTGTGTTTTGCCCAGGTCCATGGCCGCGCCAATGGCGGGCACGTGCGAGGTGAAAACGGATGCGGTGATTTTGGCCATGCTCAAGCTCCCTTTTTGTGGGCCGCGCCCTGTGGTTGGTTCTGCGCTTGCGCGTCACCGTTTTCGCCGATGTAGCGGTTGCCTTCCACGCTGCGGCCACCACCAATCATCATGTTGCGGTATTCCTCTTCGGTCATGCCGGTCATGGAGCCGGCCATTTGCTGGAAGCTCTTGCCGTCGGTCGCGCCGATTTTGGCGAGGAAATAAATGTTGCCGCCGGTGCGCATGCACCAGTTCAAGTCCCGCGCCAGCACCGCCCGCTTTTGCTCTTCGGTCATCTGCCATTCGTCCAGGTAGGCGCGTTCGTTGGCCTTGAAGCGTTCGCGGTTGTCGGCCTTCATGAGCGACATACAAAACTGGTTGAGCCAGTAGCCTTTGCGCGATTGCTCGGCATCAAAAATGATCGTGCCGGGCACGTCGGTATAGGGTTTGTCGAGTGCCATCAGTTTGTCTCCTCGGGCCAATATAAACGCATCGGGTTGTCCACCAGCAGCTTGCGCTGCAGCTCAGGCGTGGTGGCGATGTGCGGGATGAAGTCCACCAACAGGCCGTCGTCGGGCATGTGGTCTTTCAGGTTGGGGTGAGGCCAATCGGTGCCCCACAACACGCGGTCTGGAAACTCCTCGACGATGCGTTTGGCAAATGGGATCACGTCTTGGTAAGCGTTTTGC
>CAYRBW010000205.1:0-4207 GCA_964422575.1 uncultured Limnohabitans sp. | reverse complement strand
ATCTGAGCCAGGATCAAACTCTATAGTTCGATCTTGATAATTTTTTCGGTCTTTCGACCAACTCATAAATTGGAATCGACGTGATTTTCTTTGACGAATTTCACATCTTTTTTACTTCATGAGCGTTTGTTAGCTAATTAAAGCTAAGTTCCGAAGAACTTGGCAATCACCATCAAACGCCCACGCTTATCGGCTGTATATTTTTAAAGAACCCAGGCAACTTTCATCACCTTATCTTGCTTCGCTGCGATCAGCGAAGCCTTGAATTATCACACAGTTTTGAACGCCGCGTCAAGTTTTTGAAAATTTCTTAGTTCGCCAAAAATCTTTTCATCAACGCCCTTGATGCCACAGCCCACCCTCTTTCGAGGAGCATCACTTGTGCGCAGCGAAGCCCTCAATTATGAGGCATTTTTTTAGATCTTGGCAAGTATTTTGAAGTCTTTTTGCAAGTTCCGTGCGTCCACGCCCGGATAATGGGCTCATGGCTTTACTAACACTCTTGAACGCTTCTCTGGCTTTTGGTCATGTCGCACTCCTCGATCACGCCGACTTCTCTTTGGAGACATCTGAACGTCTCGGCTTGATTGGTCGCAACGGCACAGGCAAATCGTCTCTGCTGAAGATATTGGCGGGCATGGAGCGCCCTGACGACGGCAATCTGCATGTGCAGCAGGGTGTTCGCATCGCTTATGTAACACAAGAACCCTTGTTGATGCCTGAGCACACCATCTTTGAGTCTGTGCGCGAGGGTTTGGCAGAAGTCGTCCAATGGATCGACGATTACACGCACAGCCGTGGCGACTTGGACACACTGCAAAGCCAAATCGAATCTCGCGATGGTTGGGGCTGGGAGCAACGGTTGGACGAAACACTGCAGCGCCTGCAATTGGCCCCCAATGCGGTCGTGCAATCGCTGTCTGGCGGTATGCGCAAGCGTGTGGCATTGGCACAAGCCTTGGTGACCCGTCCTGACGTGCTCTTATTAGATGAGCCGACCAACCACCTGGACCTGAATGCCATCACCTGGTTGGAAGACCTGTTGATCGATTTCAAGGGCAGCGTGATCGCCATCACCCACGACCGCGCGTTTCTGGACCGCATTGCCACACGCATCGTTGAGTTGGACCGCGGGAAGCTGCGCCCCTACCCAGGCAACTACGCCGCCTACCAAGCGCAAAAGGAAGATCAACTCACTCAAGAAGCCGTGATTCAGGCCAAAGCCGACAAACTGCTGGCCCAGGAAGAGATCTGGATTCGCAAAGGCGTGGAGGCGCGCCGCACCCGCAGCCAAAGCCGGATCACCCGGCTGCAAAACCTGCGCGGTGAACGCGCTGCTCGCCGTGAAAAAGTGGGCAACGTAAAAATGGAAGTGGCCTCTGGCGTGCCGAGCGGCAAGCTGGTGGCTGAATTGACCGACGTGACCAAAAGCTTCACTCAACCAGACGGCAGCGTGCGCACCGTGATTCAAAAATTCAGCGGGACCTTGTTGCGCGGAGACAAGATCGGCCTGCTGGGCCCCAACGGCGCAGGCAAAACCACCTTGCTCAAACTGATTTTGGGCGAACTCGAAGCCGACAGCGGCGAGGTGCGGCGCGGCAGCAAGCTCGAAGTAGCCTACTTTGACCAGATGCGCGACGCCCTGGACCTGAACGCCACACTGGAAGACTTCATCAGCCCCGGTAGCGAATGGATTGAAATCGGCAACAAACGCCAGCACGTCAAGAGCTATCTGGGCGACTTTTTGTTCTCACCCGCACGGGCCACTTCGCCGGTGCGCTCCCTGTCGGGCGGTGAACGCAACCGCCTGCTGTTGGCTCGCTTGTTTGCGCGCCCAGCCAACGTGTTGGTGCTGGACGAACCGACTAACGACCTGGACATCGAAACCCTGGAGCTGCTTGAAGAGCTGCTGCAAACCTACGAAGGCACCGTGTTCCTGGTGAGCCACGATCGCGCCTTCATGGACAATGTGGTCACAGGCATCATCGCCTGCGAAAGCGCACCGGACCAGCCCGGCTTCTGGCGCGAATACGAAGGCTCGGTGCAGGACTGGCTGATCCAGTCGCAACGCAGTCAAGCCATCCGCGCCCAAGCTGCGCAGCGCGGTGGTCACACAGTTGCGGCCTCGACACCTGCAGCACCCGTTGTCGAGACGCGTGCTGCTGCCACCACTCGCAGCAAGCTCAGCTACAAAGAGCAACGCGAGCTGGTCGAGTTGCCCGCCAAAATCGAAGCCTTGGAAAAAAAACAAGCTGAAGCCCGTGCGCAACTGGCAGACGGCAGCATCTACCAACGCGACCCAGGTCTGGCACAGAAGCTGTTCAAGCGCGACACCGAGATCGACGACGTGTTGTTAGCCGCCATGGAGCGCTGGGAGATCCTGTCCACACGCTGAGCCCCTGCTCAAGAGGCTGAACACGCACCGAAAAGATCAGCCCACAGACAGTTATCACAAAGCCTGACGCGTCTTGGCCAAGGCGCGCCAAAATTTGTCATCTTGTGTGCTGGCAAAGTTCACCCGCATGAACGAGCCGGGCCTGCGATCGGCATGGAACAAGGAGCCGGGGGCCAGCAGGTAACCGGCATCGTGCATGCGCAGCGCCAGCAGATCGGTGTCCACCCCCACATCCACCCAGCCAAACAAGCCCTGCGGCGGTGCCACAAACTGGCAGCCGTGCGCCAGCGCCAGCTTCACGCTGCGGCTGCGGGCGACATCCAGCAGCTGCGACAAGCGCTCGGTGTGCCGCCGGATCGCACCTTGCTCCAAACACAGCGCCAACGCTTTTTCAAACAACACAGGCGTTGTGAGCGTGGACAAAAGCTTGGTGTCCAAAAACGCGTCTTTCAAATCAGCTGGGGCCGCCATGTAGCCCACGCGCCAACTGGGCGCAAGGATCTTGGCGTAGCCGCTGACGTAAATGGTTTTTTGCAGGCCATCGAGCACCGACAAGCGCACCGCATGCGCCGGGGCCATGTGCCCGTAGGTGTCGTCTTCGACCACATGAAAGTTGTAGCGGTGCGCCAAATTCACCAACTGGTGCGCACACGGTAATGACAAACCGTACCCCGTGGGGTTGTGCAGGACCGACACACTGACCATCATCTTGGGCGCATGCAGCTGCGCATAACACTCCACCACCTCGAGGTCCGGCCCGGTTTCCAAACGAGGCACGGGCAAGATGCGCACCCCCAGGTTTTGCAAACGGGCGAATTCAATGGCCCAACCGGGCTCCTCCACCATCACGCAGTCACCGGGGCGCAGCAAGGTGCGGCTGATGATGTCGAGCGCATGGGTCGCCCCCACGGTGGTGATCAGTTGGCCCGGCGTCGCATGCAGCCCCAAACTCGCGAGCTTGGACGACAGAACTTCGCGCAAGCCGCTGTCCCCCTGCGGCTCACCGTAACGCAAAGACGACTCGCGCAAAGCTGGGCTGGCCACCACCTTGCGCAAGGCTGCGGACAAAAAGTCGGCATCCAGCCAGTCCGGCGGGAACACGCCCATACCTGGCTGCGGCTCAGCGCTCGGCTGATGGAACATGCCCCGGATCAGGCTGGAAGCATTCACAGGCGGCGGACTGGGCACCACGCTCCCGGTCGCCAGCGATGCGGGCGGCGTACGTTGAACCCGATCACGCACAAAAAAGCCCCGGTTTGGGCGCGCCTCCACCCAGCCCTGCGCCACCAGCCAGTCATACGCGGTCACCACGGTGGAGGAGCTCACGCCATGCATCTGGGCGCATTGCCGTACCGACGGCAAGCGCGCGCCCGAGACCAGCAACTGGTCACGCATACGCGTCACAAAGCGCTGCGCGAGTTGTTCGGTCAGGGGTTGATTGGATTCACGGCTGAGCAAGGACATGGGCGGATGGCGTCAAATGGATGGGGAAAGTGTATCGTCCGACGGGGCAGTACAGTTTACAAAATGAACTTCTAAACTGTACCGATACTGTACTCATTTCAGCACTACATTCAAAGCCATGACTTCTTCAGAACTCAGCGCCCTGCTGGTGCTCGCCACCGTGAGCAGCTTTACCCCAGGGCCCAACACCACCTTGTCGACCGCCATGGCCGCCAACCACGGCCTGCGCCGGGCCATGCGCTTTGTGTGTGCGGTGCCTGTGGGCTGGGGCATTTTGTTTGCCCTGTGCGCAACCGGTCTGGGCGGTTTGGTGGTGCCCTTCTTGGGCATCAAGATCATCGACGTGCT
>CAYRBW010000204.1:0-4226 GCA_964422575.1 uncultured Limnohabitans sp. | reverse complement strand
CCAACCCGTCGCTGATTTTGAAAGCCGTGCAAAAGCCCGAATACGCGCCCTTGCTGGCCGAAGCCGTGGTGGCCCACCCGAACCAGCCTCTGGACGTGGTGATGGATCACCTGCTGGTTCGTTTTGGCTGCGAAATTTTGAAGACCATTCCCGGTCGTGTGTCCACCGAAGTGGATGCCCGCCTGAGCTTTGACACGACCGCCACCGTGGCGCGCGCGCGCCGCATCATGGCCTTGTATGAAGCGCAAGGCATCTCGCGTGAGCGTGTGCTGATCAAGATCGCCTCGACTTGGGAGGGCATTCAGGCGGCGGCCGAACTGGAGCGTGAAGGCATCCGCTGCAACTTGACGTTGCTGTTCGCGTTTTGCCAGGCGGTGGCTTGTGGTCAGGCCAAGGTGCAACTGATTTCGCCCTTTGTGGGACGCATTTACGACTGGTACAAAAAGACGGCGGGTGCCGCTTGGGACGAAGCGGCGAAGGCCGGGGCCAATGACCCCGGCGTGCAGTCGGTTCGGGCTATCTTCAACCATTACAAAAAACACGGCATCGCCACCGAAGTCATGGGCGCATCGTTTCGCAACATTGGGCAGATCGCCGCTTTGGCCGGTTGTGACTTGCTGACCATCAGCCCCGAGTTGCTGGCGCAGCTGGCGGCCACCGATGCCCCGCTGCCCCAGGCGCTGGACGCCCAAGTGGCCCAAGCCATGGACTTGCCTGCCGTGTCGTATGACGAAGCCACTTTCCGCCTGGCTCTGAACGAAGATGCCATGGCCACCGAAAAATTGGCCGAAGGCATCCGCGCGTTTTGCGCCGATGCGGTGAAGCTTGAAGACTTGATGCAGAAAGCCTGAGGCATGCGCTGTGACCAAACCCCGGCCTGGAAGGCCTTGACGGTGCATGCGACCGAGGCCCAGGGTTTCGACTTGCGGACCGCTTTTGCGCAAGATGCCGAACGTGTCCAGACCCTGAGCCAGACCGCACCGCAGGTGTTTGCCGACCTGTCCAAAAACCATGTGGACGCAGCGACCGAAGCCTTGCTGCTAGAGTTGGCCCGCCAGACCGGGCTGAGCGCGCACCGCGACGCCATGTTCCGGGGTGAGCACATCAACACCACCGAAGACCGCGCCGTCATGCATTGGTTGCTGCGCCAACCCGAAGGCTCCCTGGTCGGTCATCTGGCCGAACCGCTGGCGCTGGTGCACGACACCCTGAACCCCATGCTGGCCTATGCCGAAACCATCCGGGCTGATGCACAGATCACCGACGTGGTGAACATTGGCATTGGCGGGTCTGACTTAGGGCCGCAGATGGCGGTGTTGGCGCTGCAAGACTTCGTGATTCCGGGCAAGCGCTTTCATTTCGTGTCGAATGTGGATGGGCATGAACTGGCTGCGGTGCTCAAGGGTTTGAAAACCGATAACACCTTGTTTTTGATCGCTTCCAAAACTTTCACCACCATCGAAACCATGACCAACGCCCGCTCGGCGCTGGGCTGGTTCCACGCGCAAGGCGGCACCGACGTGGCCCGCCACTTTGCGGCGCTGACCACCAACGTGGCTGCAGCGGCAGAGTTCGGCATCCGCACCACCTTTGGTTTTTGGGACTGGGTGGGCGGCCGTTATTCGGTGTGGTCGGCCATTGGCTTGCCTGTAGCCATCGCCATCGGGGCGCAAGGTTTCAGGGATTTTCTGGCCGGGGCACACGCCATGGACCAGCACTTTCAGACCGCGCCTTCAGCGCAAAACCTGCCCGTGCGCTTGGGGCTGCTCGATGTTTGGTACCGCAACTTTTTGAACTACACCAGCCGCAGCATTGCGCCGTACCACAGCGCCTTGCGCCGGGTGCCTGCGTATTTGCAGCAGTTGGAGATGGAAAGCAACGGTAAACGGGTGGACCGCAACGGCCATGCCCTGCCTTATGGCACTTCGCCCGTGTTGTGGGGTGAGCCGGGCACCAACGGCCAGCATGCGTATTTTCAGATGCTGCATCAAGGTACCGACGTCGTGCCGCTGGAGTTCATCGCCGCGAAAAAACCCACGCACAGCCTGAAAGACCACCATGAACTGCTGCTGGCCAATGCGCTGGCGCAGGCCCAGGCTCTGATGCTGGGGCAAACCGACGAAGGTGGGCACAAACATTTCACGGGCAACCGACCCAGCACCTTCTTGCTGCTCGACGAACTCACCCCCGCCAGCCTGGGGGCCTTGATTGCCTTGCAGGAACACCGCGTGTTTGTCAGTGGCTCGGTCTGGGGGATCAACAGCTTTGACCAGTGGGGGGTGGAGTTGGGCAAGGTGCTGGCCAAAGACATCCATGCCCGCATGGCATCAGGGGATGTGGCGGGCCTGGATGCTTCGACGGCAGCCTTGTTGCAGCTTGTGCGCTGAGCTGGCTCCCTCACTCTGAGGGCGCTGCCCCTGCAAATTTTCGGCACCCTCGCCAAGACAGAGCGCTCGCTGTCCGGTCTTCAGTGCTTGTGCGAACTGTGGTCCTGTTTTGCCTGGGGCGCTTGCACGTTCACCGTGCCTCGCATGCCCGCCTCGTAGTGGCCGGGGATCAAACAGGCCATCTGCAAAGTGGTGGTCTGGGCAAAGTGCACCACCAACTCCCCCGTTTGTCCGGCAGCCACGGTGATGGCCGCACTTGCACCGTGGGCGTGCCCAGCCTCGTGTCCTTTACCTTGTCGCATGGCCTCGGCGTGTTCAGCGATGGCTGTTTCGCTGCCCAGCACCATTTCATGTGCGGTGCGGCCAGCGTTGTGCACCACAAAGCGAATGGTTTCACTGGCCTGCACGACCATTTGATTGGGCGTAAAACGCATCTGATCGTCCATTTGCACCGCGATGCTGCGGGTCACCACCTGTGCGGTGAGTTCCGTGTTGTGAGTGCCAGCAGGTGAGTGCTCGTCGGGGGCTGCAGCATGGCCGTGTGCATGGCCCGTCGCTGCCCATTCGGGATGCTTGCTCAGCCATTGCCAAGCCACCCAGCAGCCTGCGCTGACTGAAAATCCCAGAACCAACATATACACCGTGACCGCACGTTGCCAAGCACGCGGTGCATTCAGCCCCAAGGCCAAGACTGACACGAAAAAACCGAGCGGCACCACCCAGGCACTGCGCGCAGGCGAGTCGGGGAAGTGCTGCAGTCCCCCCGTGAAAAAGCCTAAGCCAATGGACAGCAAGGAGCCCAGCGCCAGTGTCTGCCATAGGTTGCTGCGTGGGGCCTGTGTGTTGTCGCTCTGGTGGTGTTCCAGCCAAGCGCCGAGCACGAACAGTACGATGCCGATGGCGGCGGTCCACAAGGACCGTGTGCCACTGAAAAAGCCGTGGTTCACGGCACCGGAAATGAAGCTGATGCCCGAATATTTGAGCAGCATCGCGCTGTGTTGTTGCTGAAAAGAAGAAGTCATGTGTCCATCCATGCGCGGTTTGGGCCGTCGCGTACCTGCCAATTTGCCGTGCCGGTCAAGCCAGCGCGGAACGAGTGTTTAAATGGGACTCAGGCGATGGGAGGGCGTAAACCGGGGCACAGACTCACACTAAGCCAGTCATGCTGGGGCGGTGCCGCGTGCCCAACAGGGGCTGGAGGCAGACCAAGGCTTGGCTGCCCCCACAGCCCCAAGGTGCAGCAATGGTGGCAGTCCACCTCGGTGGCCTTGGGGGTGTGTGGTGTTGTATCGGACCTTGTGTGCGACAGAGAACGGTCATCGTTTGAGGGTTGCACCGGGTCCGCGTTCGCCTGGCCATGGCAGGCGGGCAATGCCAAGGTCTGTTCTGCGGGGTGCTTCAGATGGGTCAGAGCAGGGCTGGCCATGACCGAGCCCAGACTCAGTTTGAACAAGACCGGCAGAATCAAAAACCACAAAAAACGGTGCATCGTCCGATCTTAAGCGCTCTGAGCGTTGCGCAGGGTGGGCGAAAAAAAGCCCCACGAGGGCTCGCGGGGCTTTTGACTTGAGACAGGCGCACCGAGGTGCTCAGGCCAAGCAGACAGGCATTACATGCCCATACCGCCCATACCCCCCATGCCGCCCATGTCAGGCATGCCGCCACCAGCGCCCGACTCTTCTTTCGGAGCTTCGGAAACCATGCACTCGGTGGTCAGCATCAAAGAGGCCACCGACGCTGCGTTTTGCAAAGCTGTGCGTGTCACTTTGGTGGGGTCCAAGATGCCCATTTCGATCATGTCGCCGTAGGTGTCGTTGGCAGCGTTGAAGCCGTAGTTGC
>CAYRBW010000203.1:0-4228 GCA_964422575.1 uncultured Limnohabitans sp. | reverse complement strand
GGCCACAGCGATGATGAACGCACCAAAGAACCAGTTGGCCACGTAGATGTGGCGCACTTTGCGGGTGCCCACGGTGCCAAAAAACACCACGGCAAACGCCACCCAAACCAAGGTGATCAGGATGTCAATGGGCCACTCCAGCTCAGCGTATTCCTTGCCACTGGTGTACCCCAAAGGCAAAGTGATCGCGGCCAGCAAAATCACCAGTTGCCACCCCCAAAAGGTGAAAGCGGCCAGTTTGTCGTTGAATAAACGGACATTGCAGGTGCGCTGCACCACGTAATAAGCCGCTGCGAACAAGCCGCAACCGCCAAACGCAAAAATCACTGCATTGGTGTGCAGTGGGCGCAAGCGGCCATAACTGAGCCATGGAATGCCCAGATTCAACTCGGGCCAGGTCAGCTGGGCCGCGATGATCACGCCAACCAGCATGCCCACCACACCCCAAACCACCGTCATGATGGCGAACTGGCGTACAACGGTATCGTTGTACGTCGTCGCCTGCATATTGGCAAATTTCATTTTCACCTCTTCTTTTTAAAACGTCTGTGCGAGTTTGCCCTGGTGTATACC
The DNA here is from genome assembly GCA_964422575.1 of uncultured Limnohabitans sp. GTDB lineage: Bacteria > Pseudomonadota > Gammaproteobacteria > Burkholderiales > Burkholderiaceae_C > Limnohabitans_A. Next base: position 3,655 of record CAYRBW010000203.1, on the reverse strand, counting down.
CTCGGCACTTGATCAAAATCAATCGTTGCGCAAAATGCGCTCACCTTCGGCCTCGATGTCCTCAAATTGCCCGCGGTGAATCGCCCACCAGAGTCCTGCAAGAATGAAAAACACCAAGGCGACCGACAAAGGGATCAATAAGTACAAAATGTCCATGACACTTCTTTCATTCTTGAGAGGTCATCAATGGCAAGTCCAGCGACAAGCGCAGCGCGTTCAGCACCACCAGCAGTGAACTGAGCGCCATGCCCAAGCCCGCCGCCCAAGCCGGTAAGTAACCCATCAAGGCCAAAGGAATGCAGGCCGCGTTGTACAAAGCGGCCCAAATCAGGTTTTGTTTGACGATCCGCATGGTTTGTCGGCTGCGCAAAAGGGTCTGCACCAAAACCTCCAACTGCCCACCCATGAGCACAAAGTCAGCTTTGCTCTGGGCCAGCGGCACCGCTTGGCCCAAAGCAAAAGACACATTGGCCCCAGCCAGCACAGGCCCATCGTTGAGGCCGTCGCCCACCATGGCCACTTGGTGGCCTTGTGTTTGCCAATCCCGAACCGCTTGCAATTTGTCTTGTGGGCTGCAGGCACCCCGAGCCTGCTCAATGCCCACACTTGCAGCCACCTGGGTCACGGTGCTGGGTGCATCGCCTGACAAAACTTGAAGCGACAAGCCCAAGGACTTGAGCTGCGCCACCACCGAAGCCGCCTCGGGGCGGATTTCTTCTGCCAATTCAAAGGTCGCCAACCAACCGGCATCGTCTGCCAGGCTGACCTGCAAATGCGTGCCCGCGTAAACGGGGGCCTGACAAAAAGCAACCGAGCCCAGACGCAAGTTCAACGCGTGCTGCACCACACTCAATCGCCCCGAAAGCCCCTGCCCCGCTGTTTCGAAAACCGCCTGCGCATCCAGCGACTCCAGGGTGCTCAAGGCGTTTTGTGCCTCAGCGCGGCGACGTGCTTCGGACCACAAAGCCCGCGAAACCGGGTGCAAAGAATGACGCGCCAAGGCCGATGCCCACTGCAAAGCCTGATCGGAGGTCACGCCGTCGCGTGTGTGAATCCGAACCACTTCCAATGCATCGCGGGTCAGTGTGCCGGTTTTGTCAAAGATCACGGTGTCGATTGAGGCCAGGTTTTGTAAGGCCTCTAGCCTGCGCACCAACACCCCACTGCGGGCCAAGGCTCCAGCCGTGGCCAACATGGCCGCAGGCGTGGCCAAAGACAGGGCACACGGGCAAGTCACGATCAACACGGCCACCGCCACCATGAGCGCATGGGCTGGATCGGTGGGCCACCAATAAATGGCCGAAGCCAAAGACGCCAAAAGCACGGCCATTAAAAAAGGCTTGGCCCAGCGGTCCACCAACAAGGCCATGGACGGCTTGGACAGCGAGGCACTTTCCATCAGAGACACGATCTGCGCATAGCGTGTGGACGCGCCCACTTGCTCGATCTGCACCTCGATCGTGCCGCTCAGGTTGTGACTGCCCGCAATCACGCGGTCACCGGCTTGGCGCGCCAAGGGGCGAGACTCTCCGGTCAGCAAAGCTTCATCGACCTGCGTTTGCCCTGCCAACACCAGGCCGTCCCCAGCCAAGGCTTCGCCGGGCAAGACCTCAATCACATCCCCCACCGCCAGACGGCGGATCGACATCAATGCCCATTGACCATCAGGCATGCGCTTGCGCACGCTGTCGGGCAGGCGGTTGAGCACCGCTTCCAGCGCTCCCGCCGTCCGGTCGCGCATGCGCTGCTCCAGCCAACGGCCCATCAGCAAAAAGAAAACGAACATGGTCAGCGAGTCGAAATAGACCTCTGACCCAAAAGGGCCCGTGGGCTCAAAAGTGCCCAGACTGCTGACCACAAAAGTGACCCCCATGCCCAAAGCCACCGGCAAATCCATGCTGACTTGGCGGTGACGCAGATCACGCCAGGCACTGCGCAAAAATGGGGTGCACGAAAAAAACACCACCGGCAAAGACAACACCCAAGAGGCCCAGCGCAGCAAATGCACCATCTCGGGTGTGATGTCCCCCGGCTCGGACACATAGACCGGGGTCGCGTACATCATGACCTGCATCATGCACAGCGCGGCCACGGCCAAACGCCAGACCATGCGTCGCGCTTCCTGGCGACGGCATTCGTGGGCATGGGCATCGTTGGCCGGTACGGCCTTGTAACCGAAACGCTCGACCGACTGCATCCACTCAGATGGCCGTGTCGCATCGGGCGACCAGACCACCAGCCCTCGATGGCTGGCGGCATTGACCTGCACAGACGACACACCCGGAACCGCTCGCAAAGCGTCTTCGAGAGTGATGGCGCAGGCTGCGCAATGCATGCCCTCAAACACCACACTGGAACTCCAGCAACCGGCTTGTGAGCTGGCAGGCAAGCTGAACGCCACCCACTCTTGAGGCTCGTCCAGTAGTTTCAGGCGCTGCGCCTCTTGCGCACCATCGGCTTGGGTGGCATGACGCGGCAGCGTGGGCAAAACATTGACTTGAGTCATCCGTAAACGATACGCCAAGGCCCGGGCACGAAGCTTGATGTGCATCAAGAAGCTCAAGCGTTTGACCCATTAAGCTGAAATTTTTAACCCTGCTGAGGAGCACCTTATGTACACACGCATTCTTGTGGCCACCGACGGTTCAAGTCTGTCCAAAAAAGCCGTGACCCACGCCATCCATCTGGCCGCCAGTTGCGGCGCAGAATTGGTGGCCCTGAAAGTGGTGCCTCGCTACCCACAAGCCTACTTTGAGGGCAGTATTCCCTTGTCGGCCGTTGAAATCGGCCGCGTTGAAAGCCAATGGACCGAAGCGGCCAAAGCGGCGCTGGACACGGTGCAAAAAACCGCCAAAGCCAAAGGTGTGATCGCCAAAGGCGTCACGATGAAATCGGATGTGGTGTCGGACGCCATCATCGCCACGGCCAAAAAGCACAAGGCCGATTTGATCGTGATGGCCTCACACGGCCGCAAAGGCATCAAGCGCTTGCTCTTGGGCAGCGAGACACAGCAAGTGCTGACGCATTCGCACATCCCGGTGCTCGTCTTGCGTTGAGCAAGACATTGACCAAAAGCCCGCACCCAACCCGCGGGCCAAGGAATGCGCACAAAATTCCATGGCCCGCGTGGCACGGGTCAACATCCAACAGTGCCCTGCTTGTGAGCACGGACGGCTGCGTGTGGTGCAAACCAGTCCAGGACAAAAACGCCTGACTGATCTCATGGCACTCAGGTTGCATCCGTGTTACCACAACCGGTTTTGTTTGAGTCGATAGCTTCGTACAAATCCTAAACATCTGAGGTTGGATTGGCTTATGAATGCCGCATCCTCAACCCCTCTTCCTCGGTGGCAAGCCCGTATGCTGCGTCAGCATCGCCCCTTTGCTCGGTGCCTGAACGGGTTTTTTGAGTCCCACTGAGGGCTTGCCCTTGGCAGGCGTTTTAGCGGACATCGGCGTGCTGTTGGCCCGGCGTGGGCTTTGGTAACCGCCATCGGCCAGCGGCTGCCAGCTCGGGATCAAATGGTGTTTACCGTTGCCAATCAAATCCGCCCGCCCCATGGCCTTGAGGGCTTCGCGCAACAGGGGCCAGTTGTTCGAGTCGTGGTAGCGCAAAAACGCTTTGTGCAGGCGGCGGCGCTTGTCGCCTTTGACG
>CAYRBW010000202.1:0-4249 GCA_964422575.1 uncultured Limnohabitans sp. | reverse complement strand
AATCTGGCCATGGTGAAGCCGGGCTCCTTGGCTGAGCGGGAACGCTTACTGGTGATGGCGCGCAAGTTGTACCGATTCATGACCATTTTGGCGATTCCCGCTTTGGCTTTGGGTTTGTACTTGTGGCTTTACTACGGCATAGGCAAAGGCCCCGGGCAGGGCTGGATGCATGCCAAGCTGGCCATTGTGGTGGCTCTGATGGGTTACCACCATGGTTGCGGTGTCATTCTTCGCAAGTTCACCCGAGGGCAGATGCAACGCAGCCACGTTTGGTTTCGCTGGTTCAACGAGGCACCGGTGCTCATGCTGCTGGCGGTGGTGATCTTGGTGGTGGTCAAGCCGTTTTAAGGATCAGGCATGCGCACTCCCCACATGCGCAAAACGGCCGTCTGGCCTTTGGTGTGGATATACGCGATTCTGATTGTTTACGCGAGCCTGTACCCTTTTGACAATTGGCGCATCCAGGGCATTGCCCCATGGGCCTTTCTGATGACACCACTGCCGCGTTACTGGACGGGCTTTGATGTGTTGTCTAACGTGGTGGGTTATGCGCCTTTGGGGTTTTTGCTGGCTTTGGCGCTGCACCGAACCCGGCCCAATGGGCCTGCCATTGTCTTGACCACGTTGGTGGCTGCCGCCTTGTCCTTGACGATGGAATCTCTGCAAATGTTTTTGCCGGTGCGTGTGCCCTCCAATGTGGATGCTGCGTTGAACATTTCAGGGGCTTTTGGCGGTGCCGTCATAGCGCGCGCTTTGGAGTGGGTGGGTTTACTGGACCGCTGGAGCCGGTTCCGTGACCGCTGGTTTGTACCCGATGCCAGTGGTGCGATGGCTTTGTTGGCCCTGTGGCCATTTGCCTTGTTGTTTCCGGCACCGGTGACCTTTGGCCTGGGGCAGGTGCTGGAGAGAGTGGAAGCCAGCTTGGCCCATGTGCTGGAAGACTCTTTGTTGTTGGAATGGCTGCCTTGGCGAGAGGTGGAGTTACAGCCTTTGCTGCCCATCAGCGAAATCCTGTGTGTGGCGATTGGTTTGTTGTTGCCATGCCTGCTGGCTTTTGGGGTGTTGCGTGAATGGCGTCAACGCATTGTGGTGGCGGTGTTGATGTTGGTGGTGGGGTTCATGGTCAGTGCCTTGTCTGCCGCGCTGACCTACGGGCCTGCACACGCTTGGGATTGGATCAGCACTGAGGTGCTGGTGGGTCTGGTGGTGGCCATGGCGGGCATGACGGTGTTGTCATTCAGTGCACCGCGGGTGTGTTGGGTATTGGCGTTGGCCGCTTTGGTGTGGCAACTGAGCTTGCTCAACAACGCTTCGGCCGATGCCTACTTTGCCTTGACCTTGCAAACGTGGGAGCAAGGTCGATTTATCCGATTCCATGGCTTGATCCAGTGGTTGGGCTGGTTATGGCCATATGCCTTGCTGCTGTATTTGGTGAGCCGGCTGTCGTCGTCTGGCCTTACAAAAATCCGTGAAGAGGCGTCCGCCTAAAATTCAGGCATGACCTCAGAAAATGCCACCCCTTACTTCAAACGCCACATCTTTTTTTGCCTGAACGAGCGCAAAAACAAGGAGGTCTGCTGCGCCCAGCAAGCCGCGCAAGCCGCTTTTGACCATTGCAAAAACCGCATCAAAGCCTTGGGGCTGGCTGGGCCTGGTCAAGTGCGCGTCAACAAGGCAGGTTGCCTGGACCGTTGTTCTGGTGGCCCGGTGGCGGTGGTTTACCCGGAAGGGGTCTGGTATTCCTATGTGGATCAGACCGACATCGACGAGATCGTTGAGTCGCACCTGAAAAACGGCCAGATCGTTGAGCGCTTGGTCACGCCTGCGCATCTGGGCCGCTGATGAATTCCGCCAGCCAATCCTTGACGTTCCAAGGGCAGACCGGGGCCATGGAGGCCCTGTGCGACGCACCGTCAGAGGGCGTTGTCCGTGGGATTGCCGTCATTGCGCACCCGCATCCATTGTTTGGCGGCACCATGCAAAACAAAGTGGTGCAGACCCTGGCCAGGGCATTTGTGCAGTGTGGATGGCAGGCCATGCGCTTCAATTTTCGAGGCGTGGGTGCGAGTGCAGGTACGTACGACGAAGGCCGAGGCGAAGCGGCGGACATGCTGGCCTTGATCGAACAAGTCGCGCCGCAAGGTCCATTGGCCTTGGCTGGGTTTTCGTTTGGGGCCTTCGTCACCAGCCATGTGGCCCAGTCTTTGGCACCTGTGCGCAGTTTGGAGAAGTTGGTGCTGGTGGGCACGGCGGCCTCACGTTTTGTCGTCGCGCCCGTTGTGCCCGACTTGCACGACAAAACCTTGGTGTTGCATGGTGAGCAAGACGACACGGTGCCGCTGGCCAGCGTGATGGATTGGGCGCGGCCCCAATCCTTGCCAGTTACGGTCATTCCCGGGGTTGAGCATTTCTTTCACGGACAATTGCCCCTTCTCAGAAGCTTGGTGGCGCGTCACCTTCGCGCCTGATGTTGGACGCACCCCTTCATAGAGGTGTGCCATGGCGAAAGAATGAAATCCATGTTCACACTTTTCAAAAATCTGGTAGCTGCTTTGCTCGCTACGCTCGCTTGGAGTGCACAGGCACAAATGCCCCAGCCCCCCGAAGTGACGGCGAAAGCGTATTTGTTGTTCGATGTCACCGCCAACCAGGTCTTGGCGGCCAACGACCCCGACATGGCGGTCGAGCCCGCATCCTTGACCAAATTGATGACGGCATATTTGGTGTTTGATGCGCTGAAGTCGCGCAAAATCGATCTCAAACAGACCTTACCCGTGTCCGAGCGTGCCTGGAAAATGCCCGGTTCACGCATGTTCATCGATCCCAAAATGCGAGTGCCGGTCGAGGACCTGATCAAAGGCATGATTGTTCAGTCGGGCAACGACGCCACTGTGGCGCTGGCCGAAGGGGTGGGCGGCAGCGTGGAGCGCTTTGTGCAGCTGATGAACGATCAGGCCAAGCTTTTGGGCATGAAAAACTCCAGTTACCGCAATCCTGAAGGCTTGCCCGAGGTCGGTCACACCACCACAGCGCGCGACTTGGCCACGTTGGCCAACCGATTGATGCGTGACTTCCCACAATATGTGGCCTATTACGCGATCAAAAAATACCGCTATGAGGGAACGCCTGCGGCCAACGACAGCAATCGTAATTTGTTGTTGTTTCGAGATCCTTCGGTCGATGGCTTGAAAACAGGGCACACCCATGCCGCTGGTTATTGCCTGGTGGCCACGGCCAAACGGGACTTCCCCAATGTGGGCACTCGTCGTCTTTTGTCCATCGTTTTGGGGGCTGACAGTGAAAATGCCCGCGCCAACGAGAGCCAGAAGCTGCTCAATTGGGGTTTTACCGCCTTCGATGCGGTCAAACTCTTCGATGCGGGACAGCCTGTGGTGAGCCCCGCGGTCTGGAAGGGCAAGACTCCTGTTTTGAAACTGGGCACTTTTCAGCCCTTGGTGGTGTCTGTGCCGGCTGGCAGCGTTGCCCAGATCAAGACCCAAGTAACCCGTCCGGAGCCGCTGGTCGCTCCGTTTGCCAAAGGTCAGGCCGTGGGCACCTTGAAGGTGATGCGTGGTGACCAAGCTTTGTTCGATGTGCCTTTGGTTGTGTTGGAGCCCGTGGAGCAAGCCGGTGTGTTGGGTCGTGCATGGGACGCTGTGCGCCTGTGGATCAAATGAACCTAGTCGGCTGACCGCTCTGACAAGCAGGTAATTTGCCACAGGTCCGCCAGCCGGTTATACTGGCGGGCTTTTCCGCTTTTGGGGCGGAGAAGTTTCTTTTGTCAATTCCAAACGTTTAGGGACGTTTTAAACAATGCCAACCATCAATCAATTGGTGCGTCAGGGGCGCGAGGTCGAAACGACCAAGTCCAAAAGCCCTGCGATGCAAAACTCTCCACAGCGCCGTGGTGTCTGCACCCGTGTGTACACCACAACGCCTAAAAAGCCTAACTCCGCTCTGCGTAAAGTAGCCAAAGTGCGCTTGACCAACGGTTTTGAGGTCATCTCTTACATCGGCGGTGAAGGCCACAACCTGCAAGAACACTCGGTGGTTCTGGTGCGTGGTGGTCGTGTCAAAGACTTGCCAGGTGTGCGTTACCACATCGTCCGCGGTTCTTTGGACTTGCAAGGCGTGAAAGACCGCAAGCAATCTCGCTCCAAGTACGGCGCGAAGAAGCCAAAAGCCAAGTAAGCCCGTTTGGGTTGAAATTTTTCGGTGCTGTTTCCCGCGTGGCGCGGTGATTCAGCGA
>CAYRBW010000201.1:0-4250 GCA_964422575.1 uncultured Limnohabitans sp. | reverse complement strand
GGCGGTGGCTGTTCGCACAATGCCTGCACTGCCCGCAGTGGGCGTCCCTCCCCACCACCGCAAGACCATGCCGCCGCCGACAACGCCTTCCAGCGCCCGGCCACAGTGCGCGCTCGGGGGGACTTTCACCTCATCGCCGATGCCCAGCGCCGCAAGGCCGTGTGCGCGCGCCCACCGTCGAGTTGGCAGGCGGTTCGGTGCGCTGCATGCTGGCGGGCATCCACCTGGCGCCCCGCTGACGCCTGAGCGACAGACTGCCCCCCAGCGCACCAATGTCGCCACCTACCATGGGGTTCACCACAACCCTGCAGGAGACAACGCACCATGGCATCCCCCGAATTTGCAACCCTGGTTTCTGGCTACACCTTTCTCGAAGGCCCGCGCTGGCGCGAAGGCCGTCTGTGGCTGTCGGATTTCTATACCCACCAAGTCATCGCCGTGGGCATGGATGGGCAGGTGGAAAAGATAGCCGAAGTGCCTGAACAACCATCAGGCCTGGGATGGTTGCCCGATGGGCGGCTGCTCATCGTCTCGATGCGCGACCGCAAGCTGCTGCGCCGCGAAGCCGACGGCCGCATCGTTGAGCACGCCGACCTCTCGGGCGTTGCCAGGGGCTACGCCAACGACATGGCCGTCGATCGCCACGGTCATGCCTACGTGGGCAGTTTCGGCTTCGACCTGATGGGTGGTGCACCCGTGGAGACCGCCAGCCTGGCCTGCGTGTCGCCCGAAGGCGCGGTGCGCAACGTGGCCGATGGCCTGTACTTTCCCAACGGTGCCATGGTCACGCCCGATGGCAAGACCCTCATCGTGGTCGAGACGTTTGGCAACCGCATCTCGGCCTTTGACGTGCACCCCGACCATGGCCTGGGGCCGCGCCGGGACTGGGCGGTGTTTGGCCCCCTGCCCGAGGGGCGCGAGCTGGCCACGGTGATTCCCCAGGCCAAGGTGGCCCCCGACGGCGCCACGCTGGACGCCGAGGGCGCTGTGTGGCTGGCAGATGCCATAGGCCGCCGGGTGCTGCGCGTGGCCGAAGGCGGCAAAGTGCTGGACGAAATCTCCACCGGTGACATGGGCGTCTTTGCCTGCACCCTGGGCGGCCCCGACGGCCACACCCTGTTTCTGTGTGTGGCCCCGGATTTTCACGAGCACCTGCGAAAAAACGCCCGCGAAGCAGCCATCTGGACGGTGCGCGTGGCGGTGCCGGGCGTCTGACCTGGGTTAGTCCGATGGGGGACGGGGAGCCTGCGCCTGCAGGCTGGCGTCGCACCCCACCTCCGCCGCAATCCAGCGCCGCGCCAAGGCCTTTTGCCAGCGCACGGCCCAGGGCCACGTCCAGCCGGTCACCGCGCCGGGCTCCTGGACCATGCCGCAGAGATAGCGCCCGTCTGCCTCGCTCCAGCGCAGCGCAGCACACGGCCCTGTGCGCCGACGTGACACCAGCACCCCCAGCGGGCAGGGCTCGGCCAGGCAGCACAGGCCGCAGCCATTGCAGGGCGCGCCCTCGGGGGGCTTGGGCGGGGCCTCCGGGTGCCAGTGCACCACCTGCCAGCCGGGGGGCAGGGGTGCCTTCGGCGCGCCGGGCTCTGTCATCGCGCCAGCACCGGCGCCAGCGCCACCCCGGTGTGCGTGCCCAGGCGCACCACCTCCTCGGGCGGGGCGGCGGCGACGATGCGGCCGCCGCCCGCGCCGCCCTCCGGGCCGAGGTCGATGATCCAGTCGGCCTCGGCGATCACGTCGAGGTCGTGCTCGATGACGACCACGCTGTGCCCGCCATCGACCAGGCGGTGCAGCACGCGGATGAGCTTGTGCACATCCTGCATGTGCAGGCCCACGGTGGGCTCGTCGAGCACGTAGAGCGTGTGCGGCGCCTTCTGGCCGCGCCGGCCGACCTCGTCGCGCTCCTTGGTGAGCTCGGTCACGAGCTTGATGCGCTGCGCCTCGCCGCCGCTCAGCGTGGGGCTGGGCTGGCCCAGCGTGAGGTAACCCAGGCCCACGTCCTTGAGCAGTTGCAGCGGGTGGGCGATGCTGGGCATGCTGGCAAAGAAGTCCGCAGCCTCGTCCACCTCCATTTGCAGCACATCACCAATGCTCTTGCCGCGCCAAGTCACGGCCAGTGTCTCGGGGCTAAAACGGGCACCCCGGCAGGTTTCGCAAGGCACTTTCACATCGGGCAAAAAGCTCATCTCGATGGTGCGCATGCCTTGCCCTTCGCAGCTCGGGCAGCGGCCTTCGCCGGTGTTGAAGGAAAAGCGCCCGGCAGCATAACCACGGGCTTTGGCTTCTAGCGTTTCGGCAAAGAGTTTGCGGATCGTGTCCCAAAAACCGATGTAGGTGGCAGGGCAGGAACGCGGGGTTTTGCCGATGGGGGTTTGGTCGACTTCGAGCACGCGGTCAATCGCCTCAAAGCCCTGCATATCGGTACAAGCACTCAAAGCAACGCGTTGGCCAGCGTCTTGCGCTGTGCGGCCTGCGAAGGTGGAGCGTTGGCTGACCAGCGCTTGCACATTGGCCAGCAGCACATCGCGGGCCAGGGTGGATTTGCCCGAACCGCTGACGCCCGTGACGGCGACCAGGCGTTTAAGCGGCACTTGCACATCGACTTGGCGCAGGTTGTGCAGGTTGGCACCAGTCAAGGTGAGCCACTGGGTCGTGGTCAATTCTGGGGCGTCCGGCATGGCTGGCAGGGAGGCCTTCTTTTTGCCCTTAATTTTGGCGGATGCTGTCTCGGTGTCGACGGCTGCGGCGTTGGCGGTTTGCAAAGAATTGGGATCTGACCCCAATTTCTCAGCATTGCCCCACGCAGAAGCATCCACCACGCGACGCAATTGCATCGGATGCTTCATCGCGTGCAGCAAATAACGGCCGGTTTGTGAATCGCCCGAAGCCGTGATGTCGGCCACCGAGCCTTCGGCCACCAATCGGCCACCGCGTTTGCCCGTGCTCGGGCCGATGTCAATGATGTGGTCAGCACGGCGAATGGTGTCTTCGTCGTGCTCCACCACGACCAGCGTGTTGCCCTTGTCGCTCAGGCTTTGCAAGGCATTCAACAAAATCTGGTTGTCGCGGGCGTGCAGGCCAATGGTGGGTTCGTCCAGCACGTAGCACACGCCTTGCAGGTTGCTGCCCAGGTGCGCGGCCAAACGGATGCGTTGCGCTTCGCCACCGGACAGCGTGGGCGCACCCCGGTCGAGGGTGAGGTAACCCAGGCCCACTTCTTCCAAAAACGCCAGGCGGCTTTGGATCTCGGGTACCAGATCGCGGGCGATGTCGGCGTCGCGCCCTGTCAGGTGCAGCTTTTGCACCCACAGGCGCACATCACTCACCGACAAGCTGGCGATGTCGGTGATGCGCCAACCTTGGCCCGGGGCCGTGCCCAGCCGCACGGCACGGGCCGTGTCGTTCAGTCGGGTGCCTTCGCAGCTGGGGCACGCCACGTTGGCCAGGTCTTCGATTTCGGGCTCGGCAAAGGTCTGCTCACGGCCTTTGTCTTTGTCGTCACGCACCGAGTCGTCAAACACCTTGCGCTCGTCCTTGCTGAGCTTGACACCCGTTCCCACGCAGTCGGGGCACCAGCCATGTTTGCTGTTGTACGAGAACAAACGCGGGTCGAGTTCGGCATAAGACGTGGCACAAGCGGGGCAAGCGCGCAGGGTCGAAAACACCCGATGTTGACCAATGCGGGCGGTGGATTCGCCGTTGAACATGGCTTCGCGCAAGTTGCCCAGATCGCTCAACACATGGACGACGCCTTTGCCATGCTCCAGTGTTTTGCTCAGTGCTTCACGCAGTGCAGCTTCATTCGACGGCGACACATCCAGGCTGGCTACAGGCAGCTCAATGTTGTGTTCTTTGAAGCGGTCGATGCGCGGAAAACCTTGTGTGGGCAAAAACTCGCCATCGACGCGCAGGTGCGTGTAGCCACGCGGACGCGCCCAGTCGGCCAGCTCGGTGTACACGCCTTTGCGGTTCGTCACCAGCGGGGCCAGCAGGCCGATGTGCTGATCGCGGAACTGCGTCATCAGCTGAGCAATGATGCTGTCCGGGGTTTGAGGCTGCACGGGGGTGTTGTCGTGCACGCAATGCTGGATGCCCAGCTTGACGTACAGCAGGCGCAAGAAATGCCAGACCTCGGTGGTGGTGCCGACGGTGGATTTGCGGCCACCTCGTGACAGGCGTTGCTCGATCGCCACGGTGGGCGGAATGCCATACACCGCATCGACTTCCGGGCGACCTGCGGGCTGCACGAT
>CAYRBW010000200.1:0-4256 GCA_964422575.1 uncultured Limnohabitans sp. | reverse complement strand
CCACTACGCTGCGTTTGGCACGGCTGGTGCGCGCACCGAAATGCCCGGCTGCTCGTTGTGCATGGGGAACCAAGCGCAAGTGCGTGAAGGTGCCACCGTGGTGTCTACCTCGACACGTAACTTCCCCAACCGTTTGGGCAAGAACACCAATGTGTACTTGGCTTCTGCTGAGTTGGCTGCCATCACCTCGAAGATGGGCAAGTTCCCTAGCGTGGCTGAGTACCATGCGGCGATGGGTGTGGTCAACGCCGACGGCGCAGCCATCTACAAGTACTTGAACTTCAATCAGATCGACGAGTACGTGGAAACTGCCAAAGGCGTGACGGCTTGAACGGCTGATTGCTGAGAAAAAACGGCCCTTCGGGGCCGTTTTGCTGCGGTGCGCCTACCTGCGGTGCTGATTGCCCGCAGGTCTACGAGGTGTTCGTTTTGTTGTGCTGGCTCCTTTATGCCGAAAAGTAACAGAGGGACAGGCTTTTTTGAAATTGCATGTGATGAACGGCGTATTTCTGAACGTCAAACCCGATTGAAGATTGAGCGGTGAACGTGAAGGGTGTTGCCGCCTGAATCACTCTGCGGCCCGGTGTGAGCGACTCAAACGGGTGTAGTTCATCGGCGCAGGTTTTCCAGAATGGCTTTTATCTTTTGTGCTTGACTTTGTCAGGAGTGATTCTGAGGGGGTATCCAAGAATGCGTAGAGCAAACTGCGTTCGCCTGCGGTCATGTCGCGGGTCACGGGCATGAATCGGAAGCTCTCGAACGCATTGGGGTCGGTTAGTTTTTTCAGTATCTTGGCGTAGGCTTTGACTTGGTCGGGGTTGGCCAGATCAAGCCAGTTGTCCATGCAAGGGGCCATGGCTTTCCAGTTGATGAGGACTTTGTTGTATACGTTTTCCCAAGTGGGGGCGAGTTGCGCCGTGGCTTGGTCTGCCGCGATGGTCCGAACGTACATGTAGGTGCTGACTTGGGTGTTGATGCCCGCGTTGGGGTCTGGCGGTGTGGAGGTCTCAAGTGGGTCAGCCACGAACGCGACGATTCCTCCACCTACAGTGGGTAAAACGCTGAGGGAAACCAGTCCTTGTGCGTTGGACATCAGGGGGTAGGTGGCTTGCACTGTTCCCCCGTCTGCGCTCATTTGGTAGATCGTGACGGGCGTTTGAGTCATCAATGGTTGACCTCGCAAATACACCTGAAACTGCGCCATGGTGCCGTTGCTCTGTTCGTCAATGTAGGCATTGGGCGTGAGGGGCAGGGCACGGTAGGGGGCTTCACTCAGCAGCACATTGCCATCGGCTTGGCGCAAGACCAAGTTCGCATGGGCCGCAATTTGAGCTGCTTGCTCTGAAACCGCAAAGCTCACAATGCCTGCGCCGACTTCATAGGCTGTGCGCGAGTAGGCTTCATATTGAAGCTGTCCAAGGGTCATTAAGTCAGCGCCAGTGGCCGGGTTAATTGCAACAACACTGAGTGTTCCCAAATCTTGCTTGGTCAGGTCCATGCCGGTTTCGCAGATGCTGTTGGCTAAGTCCAGCGTGAACTGGCCGTCTTGCAGGCGTGCGTGAGCGCTGGCAACAAACACATTGGAGTTTGGGTTGGCGATCAAAGCGCGATCAGAGGGCTCGTGAATGCTTTCACCCGAACGCCAGATGCCGATGCTGCCAACCAATATGCTGCGAGCGGGGTTGGGTTGGAATCCGCCTACATTGAGTTTGTCTTGCAATTGCTTGGCGCGTGGATTGGGCTGACCGTTGCGAAGGCTGTCGTCGTCATAGTAGGTGGTTCGGTAAGTGTTAAAGCGCACGGTCAAACCCAGCGCGTCGGGTTGCTTTAACGCTTCGACAAGGGCTTGAAGAGCCGGACTGCCGTGGGGTTGAATGGAAAGGTCTTTGTCGATTGCAAAAGAGGTTTGCCAGTTTACTGAGGCAACGCCTGCGATGTAGCCCACGGGGTTGCGCTGAAAGTTGATATAGCGGTCTGTGAAGCGGAACTGGCGGGTTGCGCTGATTTGGGCACCGCCTTGAATGCCAAGCGACAAGAGATCAAAAAACAACTGGGATGTGTAAGCGCCGTAGGGCTCTAAATCGACCAACATGCCCGTGAAATTCATAGGCTGTCCACAGACAGGGTCGTCAGTGACTGGGCCTTGCCCCAGATCGACAGAGTTGACCCGGGTGTCAAAAAATTGTGACCGATGTGTGCCGTGCGGATTCCAGTTGCCAGAAGTGACGGCGTCGATGGCTTCTTGGCGAAAGCCTTGAGCAGGGTCTTGCTGTGGCATGACGGTCTCAGACGTGTTTTCGTCATAAAACTTGGGGTAATTGTTCGTCACGATGGGGTCCCACGCAATTTGACCCATGAAGTTGATGCGAGGTGTTTGCAAAATGCTCATGATCAGACTCCTTGGGGGGCGGGGACATAAAGAAAGGCCGGGCCGCTCACTGAGCGCCCATCGGCCAAGGGGGTATTGAGGGCTTTGATGGATGCCATGCGCAAATCAAACATGCGTTGCACCGCGATGCCCAACTGTGCGGATTGGCCCTGAAAGGCTAAATTGAGCGCATCAACCATGGCGCTGTAGGCTAGGGTGCAAGCCTGCTGTGCCTGCTGCGCGGCTGCAGAGTCATTTGAGAAGTTGTGCAACTGCGGGTCGGCGATGGCGGGGTAGGCGGCAGACCAATCAATGCCCAGACTGCCTTCTAGTCGGTAGCCACTGGGCGATGTGGTGTCTTGGGTGATGACCTTGTTGAAAAACATTTCTTCAAATCGGTAGTAGTGGGCCATTTCTTGTTGGAAATCGAGTGGGTCGTTGGCGCTGCCCTCCCCCTCGGAGATGATGACTTGAATGGCGCGATGAGCATCTTCGTAGCCGTTAACGGCAAAAAGCTGTCCTGGGAAAAACTGCCCATCGCTGATTTGGTTTCGATTCGCATGCCAATCACTGGCGGGCAGTGTGCGCAGGTAGTTGTCGAGTTGGGTGTAGAACTCACCGATGGTGACGGCTTTGCCTGCATCAGCCTCTTGAGTCGCTTTTAACATGGGAATTTCGATAGGGTCTTCAGGTTGCTCGATTTCCATGCCCTGCTTCATAGCGGCTTGACCAAAAGGCAGCAGGTGAATGATCAGGCGCTCGCCGTCGGGGCCGATGTCGCCCGGCAAAGGGCCGGGGTAGGTGGGCGCGACGATTTTGGGAATTCCTCCCAGGGCATTGATGATGTTGGCATCCAGACATAGGTGAATCATTTCCTGATGTGTGATGGCGCGCAGTCGCTGCATGGCCTCGGGGTTGGCGCCGGGCAAGATGCACAGCATCGCGTAGAGGTAAGGAGGTAGAGTACCGAATTCGACATTCATGGCTGTTTGGAGCATGTCGCGCGCGTCGTTCGCGTTGCGAATGGGTTTGTTTTGTAGTCTCATAGAAGCTCTCCAGTTCGTGTGTTGTGAGATGGGTTATTTCAGACTGGCCCAGTCAGCGGCTTGGGCGCTGCTGTTTTTTGCTTTGCCTTTGCCTTTTGTTTTTCCGTCGTCGCAGTCACCATCGAACAAACAGCACCAGCCAGGATTGGGCGAGCACATTTCATAGACCTTCATCCAGGTCTGGCTCGGGTCGGGGCGCTCGGCGCGAAAGTTGGTGTAGTTTTGGCTCACGATGGGCGCATTGACGGGCGGCAGCGGATAGCCTGAAAAATAGAAAGACTGCGGGTGTTGGTATGGCGAGGTGGGTGGGGTCACTGACAAGTCGGGGCGGGCTTCTTTTTCAAATGCGTAGCCGAACAAAATGCGTTGTGGACCGACCTCCATGGCATACGCCTGGATGGTGCTGCTCAGATGTTTGCTTCGAGACTTTGAGTAGGGCAGGTGCTTGATGAAATCTTGACGCGGCGGGTGGTTGTCCAAAGAGAATTGGCAACATTGCGGCATGTCTTTGGGGCGGTTGTCGTAGGTCAAGAAATAGGCTTTGTTGCCCAAAGAAACGAAGGAGCAGGTGTAGTTGTTGGCCGATGGAAAGATGGGCAAACATTTGTCCACATAATGCTCCATCATTGCGCCAGTGCCCTGTCCATCGGGTGCGCGGTAGCTGTTGTCGTAAAACGTGGCCCCATAAGAAACTTCATAGTGTGAGGGGGGGATGTTTTGGGGCGGATTGGCATAAGGGGGGGGGAAGCGTTTCTCAGACTTGAACACGCGGTACATCGGTCTCTTATACACATCTGACGCTGCCGACGATCTGCAGTGTGGAGTTGGCGGGGGGGGGGGGG
>CAYRBW010000199.1:0-4292 GCA_964422575.1 uncultured Limnohabitans sp. | reverse complement strand
AAAGTTTTGGCAGGCCGAGCTGGCGCGTTGCGGGCAAAACGGGGCGCACCCGTTTGCTTGCACTTTGCTGCTGTCGCGCCGTCTGTACCCGCAAGCGCCCAACCACAAGCTGGGCACGCTGGCGGCGCTGCACCACTTGCCTTCTTCAGGCCGCGCCCACCGGGCCTTGGCCGATGCCGAGATGGCCGCGCATTTGCTGGCGCAGATGCAGCACGATTTGAAAACCCGCTACGGTTGCACTCAGACCGACCACGCTTTGCTGATGGGTCTGCAACGCACCAGCCGGCACTTGGTGGGGAGTTATTTGAAGCAGCGGGCCCATCAAGCCTGAACCACGTTCAGATACGCTTCGCGTGTTTCGGGGCTGACGGCAGCCAGCGCTTGTTCGTAGCGGGTTTGGTGTTGGGCCAGCATGCGGGCCGAGGCGATGGTTTTGGATTTGCAAAACCAGTGGCAGCTGTGTTGCATCAAAAACATTTCGCCCATCATGCGAAACGCGCGCTCTTTGGGTGACAGCCCCAGCGGATTGCTCACGGCCAGCGTGATGCCTTGGGCGTGAACTTCGAGCATGCGGCGCATGTCGAACGTGGCACTGGGCCAGAGCTGGTCGATGAAGGGCAGCGCCACTTTGAAGGCCCGTGTCACGGGCGCGGGCAGCTTGGCAAATTCACGCGCCAGGTTTTCAAATTCGCTGGCCAACTGTTGTTCGGCGGCTGCTTGCAGTTGCAGGATTTGTTGCTGCCGCTCGGGCTCGCCTTCGCCCAGTGCCCGCATGTAGGCGCTGGTGAGTTGCTCCATGTGTTTTTCGATTTGGTAGGGGCGCAGTTGCTCGGCCAGTACGGTGGTGCGTTTGCGCTGGCCTTGGGTGTTGAGCCAGTGGATGCCCGTGGCCAATAAGAACAGCAGACTGAGGATTTCCATAAATGCAGGGTGTCTTGACCGGAGTGGCCGTTGCGCCAAGTGTATGGGCTTGAGCCCTTCTGGCTGTAAAAACCGGGTTTTAGGGCCGAGTGCGCCCAATTGGAGTGCGGACTCTAAAGTGCGGGTTTTCCCTTGCTGTGGAGCGTGCATGCTGTTCAAATTGCTGCATCGCAACAAAACTTCCCAAAGGAAAAATCATGAACTTCAACGCCGAACAATTCGCCGCCGCCCAACAAGCCAACCTGTCTGCTGCGGCTGACCTGTCGCAAACCGCTTTCGCTGGTTTCGAGCGCCTGGTTGAGTTGAACATGGCCGCTGGCAAAGCCGCTGTGGGAGAGTCGTTCTCCAACATGCAAGCTTTGATGGGCGTCAAGTCGCCTCAAGATCTGTTGGCTGTGCAAGCCGCTTTGGTGCAGCCAGCTTTCGAAAAGTCGGTCTCTTATGGCCGTCACTTGGCTGACATCGCCAACAGCACCAGCGCAGTGTTCACCAAAACTGTTGAAGGCAAAGTGGCCGAGTCCGAAAAAGTTGTCAAAAGCTTGGTCGAAAACAGCCTGAAAAACGCTCCTGCCGGCTCTGACGCTGCTGTGGCCGTGTTCAAGACCGCTTTCGAGGCCAGCCAGACTGCTGCTGAATCGCTGAAAAAAGTCGCCAAGCAAGCTGCTGACACTGCCGAGTCGAACATCAAAGCCGCTACAGCCCAAGCCGAAGCTTCGGTCAAGGCCGCCATGTCCAAGGCCAAAGCCAAGGCCTGAGCGACCGCTCAATAAGCTGGCGCTGGTCGCCTGCTTCCTACAATCAGGGTGTCTTTGGACACCCTTTTTGTTTTGGATGCCCCATGTCTATTGCGCTTGAACAGCCTTCAGCCCCCGTTTTGCACATTGATGACGGTGTGGCCACGATCACCCTGAACCGACCCGCCCAGCGCAACCGCTTGGAAAACGGTGACCTCAAGGCTTTGTTGGCCCATTTTGATGTCGTCAACTGTGACCCTGCGGTGCGGGTGCTGGTGCTGACGGCCAACACAGTGGGCCAACCCAAGCCGGTGTTTTGCGCGGGATATGACATTGGCGGTTTTGACGAGCCCGGGCATGGTTCGTCGTTCTTTGAAGAAATACCCGATGCGCTGGCCGCATTGCGCCCGGTGACGATTTGCGCGCTCAACGGCAGTGTCTATGGCGGTGCGACCGATGTGGTGCTGGCGTGCGACTTGCGCATGGGTCTACAGGACATCGAGTGGCGCATGCCCGCCACGGCCTTGGGTTTGCACTATTACCCCAGCGGTTTGCAGCGCTACGTGAGTCGTTTTGGCTTGGCGGGTGCCAGGCGTGCGTTTTTGACGGCACGAGCTTTTTCTGTCGAACAACTCAATGCGATGGGCTTGTTGGAGGCTTTGGTGACGTCGCAAGAGTGGGATGCCGCGTTGCTGGCGCTGGTGCAGGACATTTTGGCGCTGGCCCCGCTGGCAGTGCAAGAGACCAAAAAGTCGCTGCGCGAGATAGAAACCGGGCAGGCCGATGTGGCTCGCTTGCGCGAGCGCGAGCACATGACCAGCCGCAGCGCCGACTTTACCGAAGGGCGCGCCGCATTTGCCGAGCGGCGCAAGCCGGTTTTTGTGGGGCGGTGACCGGGGATGTCAAGAATCGGCGGTTCGAGCCGATCGTGCAAAACGCCGAGCAGGTGTGCAAGCTCGATATTTCAATTCAGGGCCGAGCCATGATCGAGCGTGAGGTGCAAGCGCCACACTTTGAGACGCACATTGACATCATGCCGCAAGACGTGGAATCGGTGATGTGAGAGCGAGTCCTGCTCGCGAATGGGCGGGTCGTTAGGGCTGGGGCGACTTCGACCGCTCTGCCGACCAAGCGGTGCCCATGGAGGCGACCATGACCATGGCAATGGCCAGGCCTTGCAGCAAGGTCGGTTGCTCGGACAAGACCAACCAACCTGCCAGCGCGCCTACAGCAGGCTCGAGGCTGAGCAAGATGCTGAACGTGTTTTTGGGCAGGTGGTTCAGCGCAAACATCTCCAGTGCATAGGGGATGGCGCTCGACAGCAGGGCCACGGCCAGTCCCGCCAGCAACCAACGGGGGTCTAACAAGGCCGCTCCCGCATGAAAAATGCCCACCGGGGCCACCACCAAGGCGGCCGCCAGCATGCCCATGGGAGTGGCCATGGCCCCGTAGCGCAGCGCCACACGTTGTCCAAACACGATGTAAAGCGCCCAGCAGATGCCCGCCGTGAAGGCGAACAGCATGCCCTTCGGCTCGAGCGAGGAGGCCGCATCGGCACCCGGCAGGGGCAGCAGCAGTGCCAGGCCCACGATGGCCAGCGTGACCCACAGCCAGTCGCTGGCTTTTCTGGACGTCCACACCGCCACCGCCAGCGGGCCAGTGAATTCAATGGCAATGGCCACGCCAAAGGGGATGGTCTTGATGGCGCTGTAAAACAGCAGGTTCATGATGCCAAGCGTGACGCCATACAAGCACAGCGGCAGGGCATCTGCCCAGACCCATTGGCGACGCCAGGGGCGGAACACGGCCATCAGCATGAGCATGGCAAACACGAGGCGGTATGTCGTGGTGCCTTCGGCACCCAGCGCTGGGAACAGGCTTTTGGCAAACGAGGTGCCCACAGCCAAAGACACCAGACTGCCCAACAAGGCCAGCATGGCCCACAAACGCAAATTCAAAGTTGGCCTCTTTCGGGGGTGAAAACCATGGCAGGCATGGTGAAGGGGTCGATTTTGGTCCGCCCAATGGTGACCGCCAACGCTGCTTTTGGCGGGGTGAACCGTGCCGGAAAAGGGCTTTGGGAGCGATCATAGCGCCGCATACAATGGCGGCTTCGTCCGCGGGGCGCGCAGGCGTCACCCGATCAAACCCGAATTTGCCTTTTGTGGAGCTTCCATGTTCATTTCTTCCGCTTTTGCCCAAACCGCTCCAGCCGCTGCCGCTGGTGGCGACATGCAGTCTACTTTGATGAGCATGCTGCCTTTGTTGCTGATGTTTGCGGTGTTGTATTTCGTCATGATCCGCCCTCAGATGAAAAAGCAGAAAGAGCACCGCAGCATGATCGAGGCTTTGGCCAAAGGTGACGAAGTCGTGACGGCCGGAGGGTTGCTGGGCAAAGTCAGCAAAATTGGCGATGCCTACATTGGCGTTGAATTGTCTGCTGGCGTTGAAGTGCAATTGCAGCGCAGTGCTGTGGTTCAGGTTTTGCCCAAAGGCACCCTGAAGTAATTTTTCGGCACTTTTTCAGGGGGCATGGCTTGGGCCTGCCCCGGTTTTCATCCTGCACGCGAGTCACTATGAACCGTTACCCGGTCTGGAAATACGCGATCATCGTGATCGCATTGTTGTTGGGGGTGG
>CAYRBW010000198.1:0-4329 GCA_964422575.1 uncultured Limnohabitans sp. | reverse complement strand
GGCTCAAAAAGAAGGGTGTGCCTTGCGCAGCACTCGGGGCCATGCGCTCGACAAAGTCCACAGCCTTGTGGGAGATCAAGTCGGTCAGGTAGCCGTCTTCGTGCTTTTCTTCTTCGTTGGTGTACAGGTCGTGCGTGCCGTTGTTGCTGGCGTGGGTGAAGTAGTCCACCCCACCCGACATGGGGCCAAAGAACTCTTCGTAGCCTGATTTGATGGGGCTGAAGTGCGGCGGGTAGCCCAAATGCCATTTGCCGATCAACGCCGTGCGGTAGCCGCTGGCCTTGAGCAGCGAGGGCAGTGTGGGGTGCTCGGGTGGCAAGCCCAGCACCTTGCTGCCTTTGCTTTTGCTGTTGATGGGCTCGTCGCCACCGCCGCGCAGGCGGTACTGGTAACGGGCTGTCATCAGCGCAAAGCGGGTGGGCGAGCACACGGGCGAGTTGGCATAACCCTGAGTGAACTTGAGGCCGCCTGCTGCAAGCTGGTCGAGCACCGGCGAGACCTTGCCGAACTGCGCGTCGCGCCCGCCGTAGCAGCCCAGGTCGGCAAAGCCGAGGTCGTCGGCCACGATGAAGATGATGTTGGGGCGTTGTGGGGTGGTCATGTGAAAGAGGTCAGTCGACCTTCATGCCCGTGGCGCGGATCACGCGGCCATACTGGTCAGAGAGTTTTTTCAGGCGTTGGTTGGCAGCGCTGCCACTCAGACCTTCGTAGGCCATGTCCAAGTCGTTGAGGCGGGTTTGCAATTCGGGGCGGGTCAAGGCGTCGGTGATGGCCTTGGCCATGGTTTGCATCAGAGGCTCGGGTGTATTGCCCGGGGCCATGACCACGTACAGCACTTCGCTTTCCAGGTCTTTGAAGCCCGCTTCAGCCACGGTTGGCACATCAGGGGCCAGTCGAGATCGTTTGCTGCTTGTCACGGCGAGTGCGTTGATCTTGCTGCCCTTGACTTGCGGCAGCATGCCGGGTGTGGCCAGTGTGCCACCCTGCACCTCGCCGGCCACCACAGCCATCACAGCAGGAGAGTTGCCCCGGTATGGGATGTGCACCAGTCGCGTGGCGGCCGAGACGTTGGCCATGTTGACCCACAAATGGCCAGGTGAGCCGTTGCCGCCCGAGCTGAAGTTCAGGCTGCGTTCGCGTGCGGCTTGCATGAAGTCGTGCACATTTTTGAAACCGGTGCCGGGATGCACACCCAAGAGCAAGCCAGAACTGGAGATCACCACCAGTGGTTTGAGACCGGACTCCTTGAATGGCATGTTTTTGTAAATGTGCGGGTTGATGGTGTGGGTGGTGTCGATGCCCCACAGCAGGCTGTGGCCATCGGGTGCCGACTTGGCCACCAGATCAGCTCCCACATTGCCCGCAGCACCGGGTTTGTTTTCGACCACAAAGGGTTGGGCGAACTGTTTTTGCAGGACATCACCCACGGCACGGGCCAGGATGTCAGACGGTCCGCCCGCTGGCCAACTGTTGACGAACTTGACCGGTTTACTCGGCCAAGAAGGGGTTTGGGCCAAAACCGTGGTTCCCCACAGCAGGGCCAGAGCGGCCATCCAGCAGGCACGTTGCATGAATTTAGGCATGGTGTTTTCCTGGTGTTGTGCATTCAATCCAGCTGAACGCCAGTGGCTTTGATGGGTTTTTCCCAGCGGGCCAAGTCGGCTTTTTGCGCTGCAGCCAGATCGGCCGAATTGGAGCCAATGGGCTCGTAACCGAGCTTGAGCATTTTGTCCTTCATGGCAGGGTCGCGTGCAAATTTCATCATGGCCTTTTCAAGGCGCGTGAGCGCTTCGCCTTTGAGGCCAGCAGGGCCATACATGGCAAACCAGGCGGTGGCGTCCATGTTGATGCCTGACTCTTTGAGCGTGGGCACTTCGGGCACTTGAGGGTCGCGCTGACTGCCTGTAACCGCAATGATTCGGACCTTGCCTGCGCGGTGCATTTCGGCGGTTTCAGACACCACGTCAAACTTGTAGCCAATGTGGCCACCCAGCAAGGCGTTGTTGGCCGGTGCACCCCCCTGGAAGGGCACATGGTTGAGGCTGATGCTTGCAGACTGCTCCATTAACACGCCCATGAAGTGCGGCAAGGTGCCCGCACCGGGGGTGCCATAGCTGGCTGAGCCAGGGTCGGTCTTGGCTTTGGCCACCATCTCGGCCACGTTTTTCACGTTGCTGGAGGGACCGGAGACCACGCCAAACTGGAAGCGGGCGATTTGCGAGACGGGTGTGAAGTCTTTCACCGCATCGTAGTCGAGTTTTTTGTAGACATGGGGAAACAGCACCATCGGGCCGCTGGGCAGCACGATCACGGTTTGCCCGTCGGGCTTGGCCACCTTGACGGCGTTCAGCGCAATCCGACCGCCTGCACCGGGTTTGTTGTCCACGAGGATGGTGCCGAAATCGTCGCGCAGCGCATCGGCGACCATGCGGGCCAAAATGTCGGCCGAGCCACCGGGTGGAAAACCCACCACGATTCTGAGTGGCGACTTGTCTTGCGCCTGTAGGCTGGGCGAGAGCGTGGCCAGCAACAGGGCCAACAGACCCAAACTGCGGCGGCTGAAGTGGCGAATGCGTTGACGGGTGGTGCTTGGGTTCGAATGCATGAAGGTCTCCGGTGGTAGGGGGCTGAAATGATCCCTGTTGAAAGCGCAAATCAAGTCAAAATGTAGTCGCTTGACCGACAATTGATCTAAACAACCATTCCCCCGGAAAACCCTGATGTCTCAGTCACCCTCTCAGCGTCTGGCATCAATCGACGATTTGTTGCTGTACCGCTTGAGCCGCCTGTTGAGTGTCGCCGGAGCCATGGTGGTGCGTTTGTGCGAGGGCGGTTATGGCATCACCCGCCGAGAGTGGGGCGTGGTGGCACAACTCTATGAAAACGGCAGTTTGCCCCCATCGGCCTTGGCCGAGCGCATGCACCGCGACCGTGCCCGCACTTCGCGAACCTTGACGGCTTTGGGTCTAAAGAAATTGGTGTTGCGCACCATCTCGGCCAATGACAGGCGCAGCGCTTTGGTGGGTTTGACGCCAGCAGGGCGTCAACTGTATGAGGCCCTGATGCCGCAGATTCAACTCATCAACAGCCAGATCCTGAAGGCTTTGCAACCCGAGGAAGCCGCCTGCTTTGATGAAACGCTGGAGCGCTTGCAAGCAAGGGCCCAAATTTTGGTCACCGAGTTGAGCCCCGACCTGCCCAAGGCCAACCGACGCCAAGGCCAGCGCGGTAAGCGTGCGGCATGACCATGTGGCGTACGTATTGTTGTGTACTGGCCATGGTGCTACCTGGCGTGGGCCAGGCTTCCGAAATTTGGACGGCTTGGGTGAGCTGGGTCATGGACGGTGACACGGTGCTGTTGTTGCGCGAGGGTCAGCACGAGCCTGTCAAATTGCGCATTGAAGGCATTGATGCCCCCGAGGCTTGCCAGCCAGGCGGACTTGAAGCACGCGATGCACTGATTCGGCTGGCGCTGCGCAAGTCGGTGCAGGTGGTTGATCACGGACATGACACTTATGGCCGACAGATTGGACGCTTGTCGGTGGATGGTGTGGACTTGGGTGCCGAGATGGTGCGCTCGGGTATGGCCTGGGCTTACCGCTTTCGCACCGGAAAAGGCCCCTATGCGGGCTTGCAACGCGAGGCGCAAAAACAAAAAATGGGTGTGTTTGCCGCTGCGCAGGCCGCCATGTCACCGTCTGTTTTCAGGAAATTTCACGGCACTTGTCACGGTGCTTGAGGTGACAGGCATTCGCGAACGGGGGCTCACTTCTGCGAAATACCGTGACTGTTCCCCTGTAGGAGGCCACCCCTTGTGACCGAATGCTCGATTGATCCACAGGATCAAGTCTGGCGTTGCGCCGCGCACACCGGGCAGCCCGGGTTGCGTTGCATGCGGATGTCGGTCCACGACAGTTCGCGTCCATCGAGCATCAACAAACGTCCTGCCATGTGGCTGCCCATGCCACTCAAAATTTTCAGGGCCTCTGCCGCTTGCACCGTGCCGATGATGCCCACCAAAGGCGCGAACACGCCCATCGTGGCGCAGCGTGTTTCTTCAGGGCTTTGCTCCGGCGGAAAGATGCAGGCGTAGCAGGGTGTTTCGGCTTGCGTGCTGTCAAACACCGAAACTTGCCCGTCCATGCGGATCGCCGCCCCAGAGACCAGGGGCTTGCGGTGCGTCACGCAGGCCCGGTTCACGGCTTGGCGTGTTTCAAAGTTGTCGCAGCAGTCCAGCACCACATCAGCTTGCGCCACCAAGGTATTGAGCAAAGCCGCATCGGCCCGCTGGGTAATGGGGCTCACGTGCACGTCGGGGTTGATTTGCGC
>CAYRBW010000197.1:0-4347 GCA_964422575.1 uncultured Limnohabitans sp. | reverse complement strand
GTGCTGATGAGTGGCCTGGACTACGAACGCGCTGTGCTCACGGGTGGACCGCTGGGCATCATGCAATCGGTCATGGACAACGTGATCCCCTACATCCACGACCGCAAGCAGTTTGGTCAAAGCATTGGCGAGTTTCAGCTGATTCAGGGCAAAGTCGCCGACATGTATACCGTGCTGCAAGCCGGGCGCAGTTTTGCGTACACCGTGGCCAAGAACCTCGACTTGTTGGGCACCGAGCACGTGCGCCAGGTGCGCAAGGATTGCGCCTCGGTCATTTTGTGGACTGCCGAAAAAGCCACCTGGATGGCGGGCGAGGGCGTGCAGATCTTTGGCGGCAATGGCTACATCAACGAATACCCCTTGGGTCGCCTGTGGCGCGACGCCAAGCTGTACGAAATTGGCGCGGGCACCTCAGAGATTCGCCGCATGCTGATCGGTCGCGAGCTGTTTGCAGAGACTTGCTGAAACCCGCCGTCAAAAAACAGTATTGCTGCACTGCGACAATGAACACATGAGCACATCACTTCAGCATCTCTTTGACAACAACCGGGCCTGGGCCGATCGCATGGTTCAAGAGAACCCGGCATATTTCTCACGCCTGGCCAACCAGCAAACCCCCAAGTATTTGTGGATCGGCTGCTCTGACAGCCGCGTGCCCGCCAACCAGATCACCGGGCTGGACCCGGGTGAGGTGTTTGTGCATCGCAACGTGGCCAACGTGGTGGTGCACTCCGACTTGAACGCCTTGTCGGTCATCCAGTACGCGGTCGATGCCCTCAAGGTCGAGCACATCATGGTGGTGGGGCATTACGGCTGCGGTGGCGTGTTGGCCGCGACACGTGGCTTGCGTGTGGGCTTGGCCGACAACTGGCTGCGTCATGTGCAAGATGTGCGCCTGCGCCACCGCCAGCGCCTGAACCATTTGCCGCAGGCCGAACTCGAATCGGTCATGTGCGAAATGAACGTGATCGAGCAAGTGGGCAACGTGGCCTTGTCCAACGTCATGCAAGACGCCTGGAGCCGAGGTCAAAAAGTCACCGTGCACGGCTGGATTTATGGGCTCGATGACGGCTTGGTCAAAGACCTGGGCGTGACCATGAGTGGTGCACACGAGGTGGTCGATGTGTTCCGCAACGCCTTCAAACGCTACCCGCGTGGTGGTGCGCTTCCGCCCGTTTGACCCCTTGGAGCGGCAGGCTTTATTTTTATTCCATTGGAGAAAACCATGTTCGATCCCATCGTCATCGTCAGCGCTGCCCGCACGCCTATGGGCAGCTTCCAAAGCGACTTTGCCAGCCTGGCTGCGCACGACCTGGGTGGCGCTGCCATCAAGGCCGCTGTCGAGCGTGCAGGCATCAACCCTGATCGGGTCACCGAAGTCTTGTTTGGCAATTGCCTGATGGCTGGCCAAGGCCAAGCGCCTGCACGCCAAGCCGCGTTCAAGGGCGGTTTGCCCAAGAGTGCCGGTGCGGTGACCCTGTCCAAGATGTGTGGCTCCGGCATGCGTGCGGCCATGTTTGCCCACGACATGTTGGTGGCGGGCACACACGATGTGCTGGTGGCCGGTGGCATGGAAAGTATGACCAATGCGCCTTACCTCATGCTCAAAGGCCGTGGCGGTTACCGCATGGGCCACGACAAAATTTACGACCACATGATGCTCGACGGTCTGGAAGACGCCTACGAAGCCGGTCGCAGCATGGGCACCTTTGGCGAAGACTGCGCCGCCAAGTACAGCTTCACCCGCGCCGAGCAAGACCACTTTGCCACCACCAGTGTGCAACGTGCCAAGGCCGCGACCGAGTCGGGCGCTTTTGCGGCCGAGATCACGCCCGTCACCGTGAAAGACCGCAGCGGCGAACGCGTGGTGTCCATCGACGAAGGTCCCGGCAAAGTCAAGCTCGACAAGATCACATCGCTCAAGCCGGCCTTCAAGAAAGACGGCACCATCACCGCTGCCAGCAGCTCGTCCATCAACGACGGCGCAGCCGCTATGGTGCTGATGCGCGAGAGCACCGCCGCCAAGCTCGGTTGCAAGCCTTTGGCCCGCATCGTGAGCCACGCCACCCACGCGCAAGAGCCCGAGTGGTTTGCCACCGCCCCCGTGGGCGCAACACAAAAAGCCTTGGCCAAAGCCGGCTGGAAGGTCGAAGACGTCGATCTGTGGGAAGTCAACGAAGCCTTTGCCGTTGTGCCGATGGCGCTCATGAAAGAGCTGAACGTACCGCACGACAAGGTCAACGTGAACGGCGGTGCGTGCGCCTTGGGCCACCCCATCGGCGCGTCCGGTGCACGCATCATGGTCACACTGATCTACGCGCTCAAAGCCCGTGGCCTGAAAAAAGGCCTGGCCACGCTGTGCATTGGTGGCGGTGAAGGGACGGCGGTGGCGCTGGAACTGGTTTAAATTGTCACTGATGCAAAGGCAAACACTAAGGAGATTCTCATGAGTCAGATTACGATGAAAGAGGCCGTTTCGAAAGCTAAATCGCTCTTGAAAGATTTGTATGCAGATGATGCCCCGCAGGCCCTGGCTTTAGAGGAAATTGACAAGATTGAACATGGCGATAAGCAGCTGTGGGCGGTTACTTTGGGTTTTCAGCGCAAGCGTGATGTGAGCGTAGCGCGGGATCGCGCGGCTTCTGCCTTCTCCTTCATGCACGCCCGTACGAGCGATGTGGAACACCGTGTTTATAAGACAGTCATGATCGATGCCAAAACAGGCGACTTTGTCAAGATGGACATGCGGCAAGTGTCATGAACACGGGCTTGGAAGGGCAGTTGCAAAGCTTTATCCGTGAATACAGCCACGACGGCGTGCTGCTCGATGCCAATGTTCTCCTGCTTCTGTGGGCTTATCAGTTCGATCCTCAGTTGATTGGTGGAAAAAAGCTGGAGAAATACACGTCAGAAGATGCCGTTCTCTTGGCAAACTGTGTGTCCCGTTTCCACAGGATATTGACAACATCCTCCATCCTCACCGAGGTCAGCAATCTGGCTGGGCTCATGCTTTCGGGTAAAAAGAAGGCGCAGTTGTTTGAGTGCATGTATGCGTTTTTCAATGGGTCGGGCATCGAGGGCGTGCGTCATTGCACATTGCATGGCCTTGAGTTGATTGCACAAACTTTTGTGCAATTGGGCTACACAGACGCCAGCATCATCTCTGTAGCAAAAGCTCCTCATTTCTTACTGACCGATGATTTGGACTTGTTTCGAGATGCACAAATGCAACAGATACCGGTCATCCATTTCACACACATGCGAGAAGCGGCTGGTCTGCTTTGAGCTTTGAGAGAAAACACACCATGCTCCTCTCCCCCGACCAGGAAATGATCCGCGACGCTGTGCGCGACTTTGCACAACGCGAGCTGTGGCCCCATGCGGCCGAATGGGACAAGAAGCACCACTTCCCGAAAGACGTGCACAAAGGCCTGGCCGAGTTGGGAGCGTATGGCATTTGTGTGCCCGAAGAGCTGGGCGGCGCGGGCCTGGACTATGTGACGCTGGCGCTGGTGCTCGAAGAGATCGCGGCCGGTGACGGCGGCACCAGCACCGTGATCAGCGTGACCAACTGCCCTGTCAACGCCATTTTGATGATGTACGGCAACGCTGCGCAAAAAGCGCAGTGGCTCACGCCCCTGGCTCAGGGCCAGATGCTCGGCGCGTTTTGCCTGACCGAGCCGCATGTGGGTTCGGACGCCTCGGCCCTGCGCACCACCGCCGTGAAAGACGGTGACGGCTACGTCATCAACGGCGTCAAGCAGTTCATCACCAGCGGCCAAAACGGCGACGTGGCCATCGTGATCGCGGTGACCGACAAAGGCGCGGGCAAAAAAGGCCTGAGCGCCTTCATCGTGCCCACCCGCACGACGGGCTATACGGTGGCACGCCTGGAAGACAAGCTGGGTCAACACAGCAGCGACACCGCGCAGATCAACTTTGACAACTGCCGAATTCCCGCCGAAAACCTGATCGGCCAAGAGGGCGAGGGCTACAAGATTGCGTTGTCCTCACTCGAAGGCGGTCGCATCGGCATCGCCGCACAAAGCCTGGGCATGGCCCGCAGTGCACTCGATGTGGCGATCGATTACGCCAAGCAGCGCGAGAGCTTTGGTACCGCCATCTTCAACCACCAGGCGGTGGGTTTTCGTCTCGCCGACTGCGCCACACAACTCGAAGCCGCCCGCCAACTCATTTGGCACGCTGCCAGCCTGCGCGATGCGGGCCGCCCGTGCCTCAAAGAGGCTGCCATGGCCAAATTGTTCGCCAGCGAGGCTGCCGAAAAGGTGTGCTCCGCCGCCATCCAGACCTTGGGCGGCTACGGCTATGTGAGCGACTTCCCTGTGG
>CAYRBW010000196.1:2799-4471 GCA_964422575.1 uncultured Limnohabitans sp. | reverse complement strand
CGGCCAGCTTCATCGCCGCAGCATGTTGGCCGTCGGTCGTGTTGACCGCGTGGCCCATTTTCAGGTTGAACTTGGCGGCGTAAGCGCTGGAGCCGACGGCAGCCACGAGGCAGGCGAGAAGGATGCGGGAAATTTTCATGGTTTTGTCTCCTGGTTAAAAGAACGGTCGAAAAAAATCAATCGGTGGGCAGCGCGTATTCGTCCGCGCTGAAGACGGTATGAAACACAGTGCCATCGAACATGGCGATCAAATCCTTGGACACTTCGCGGCTTTCTAAGCGCACGGCTGAAGCCAAAGCGATCTCAATCGATTCACGGCTGGGGTAACGCACCGACAGCACCATGCCGAAGTGCGGGTCGGCCACGTCGCTTTCAACCTGACGCAACACACGCACTTCTTGCGCGCCCGGAAAACGCGTCCACAAAGGCACCAGCTTTTCGCGGATGTAGCGGTTGAAAGCGTCTTCCATGCCGGGTTTGACCTTGCCTTGAAAGAATGCACAGCGGATGAACATGCAGGGTCCTTGAAAAATCAGAGTGTGGCGTAGGGGTGTCGGCGTGAGTTCAACGCCCCAAGCGCTTGTTTCACCAAGTTGGTCACTGGCTCGGTGATGGGCAATGTGATGACATCGGTTTCATCGGCATGCGGCATTTCCAGCGCCTGGAACTGGCTGGTCAGCAAGCCCGGCTGCATGTAATGGCCCACACGCTGTCGCATGCGTTTCTCGATCAACTCGAAATCGCCATTCAAAAACAAAAAACAAACCACGCCCGCTTGTTCGCGGATGTGATCGCGGTAAGCACGTTTGAGTGCCGAACAAGCGACCACGCGGCCGGGTCTTTGGGCCTGAGCCAGGTATTGGCCAATACGTGCCAGCCAAGGCCAGCGGTCGGCATCTTGTAAGGCGATGCCTGCACGCATCTTGGCCACGCTCTGTGCGAGGTGCAAGTCGTCACCGT
The DNA here is from genome assembly GCA_964422575.1 of uncultured Limnohabitans sp. Lineage (GTDB taxonomy): Bacteria > Pseudomonadota > Gammaproteobacteria > Burkholderiales > Burkholderiaceae_C > Limnohabitans_A. Next base: position 3,511 of record CAYRBW010000196.1, on the reverse strand, counting down.
CGACCATCTCCAGCCCCAAGCCTTCGGCCAGTGCTGCCGCCATGGTCGACTTGCCACAGCCTGAGACACCCATGACGATGAGGCGCAAGGGTAGGGTGCTCATAGCGGTCAGATGCCTGTGGCCGGGATCATTTCAGCAGTGCCGCGCATTCGGGCACGGGTGTGCGCAGTGCTTGGCCCGATGTGCCCGCCAGCATGTTGGCAAAAGCCAGATCGGCCATGGCTTGGCGGGTTTCGGTGGTGGCGCTGGCCATGTGCGGGGTCAGCACCACGTTGCGCATGGACCAAAGGACTTCAGGCACGTTCGGCTCATTGGCGAACACATCGAGGCCTGCGCCTGCGATGGTGCCGTTTTGCAAGGCGGCAATCAACGCCTCTTCATCGACCACGCTGCCACGCGCCACGTTGATCAAGTAGCCACGTGCACCCAACGCCTTGAGCACCTCGGCATTGATCAGGTGTTTGGTGCCCGCGCCGCCAGGCGTGATGACCACCAGAAAATCCACATTCGCAGCCAATGCCGCCGCTGTGGGAAAAAACTGAAAACCGGAGTCGGTCTTTTTCGAGCGGGCGGTGTAGGCGATCGACATGCCAAAGCCGCTGGCACGCTGGGCAATGGCTTTGCCAATGCGGCCCAAGCCGACGATGCCCAGCCGTGCACCAGACACCTTGCGGCCCAAAGCCATGGGGCCGCTCGGCCACTGACCTGCAC
>CAYRBW010000196.1:0-2789 GCA_964422575.1 uncultured Limnohabitans sp. | reverse complement strand
GCTTGCGGGATGGTGCGGCCCACCGACAGCACCAAGCCCATGGCCAGATCGGCCACATCGTCGGTCAGCACATCGGGTGTGTGCGTCACGGGAATGCCGTGCTCGATGGCCGCGGCCATGTCCACGCCGTCGTAACCGACGCCAAACACGGAAACCACTTTGGCGTTGCTCACTTGCGCCAGAAGGCTGCGCGGCACGCTCGCTTCACCCGTGCCGGCCACGCCCACGATGCGCGGGGCGAGCGCCGCAAAAGCAGCCGGGTCGGTGATGTGGGTGCGGTCGTGCACGGTGTAGACCGACTCCAGGGCCTGTTGGTAGAAGGGATGGAGCTTGGCCACAGCCAGCACATCGGGTTTGGACACGTCACTCTCCAGTTGTAAAATAAGTACTGGACAGCGCTGTCCAAGAAATTCAAAAAAAGAGTCAGAGCATCGATGTCAGTTTGAACAAGGTGGATCAGGGTTTTCCACGAATTTTCAAAATCGGTGTTCCAAACTTTGGGATAGCGCTATCCTATCGATGACCGCACCGAATTTTTCTCCGGATTAACCCTTGGCCAACGCCGCTGATTCACTGCCCAAGCCGCCCAAAAGCCACCGCGCGACAGGCCGCATTACCCTGAGCGACGTGGCGCGCGCCGCAGGCGTCAGCCCCAGCACGGTCTCTCGGGCCTTGCGCGGCGAAAGGGCGGTGGACCCGGCCCTGATCAAGCGGGTGCAAGCGGTCTCCAGCAAGCTCGGTTATGTGCCAGATCCGGCCGCGCGTGCGCTGGCTTCGCAGCGCAGCAACCACGTGGCCATTTTGATTCCGCTCTTGTCGAACGCGCTGTTTGTGGACTTGCTGGATGCGGCGCAGAAAACCCTGAGGGCTGGTGGCTACCAGACCCTGATGGGGGTCACCCACTACGACGCCAGCGAAGAAGAGCAACTGCTGCGCGAACAATTGCTGCACCGTCCGGCGGGCCTCTTGGTCACGGGGCTTGACCACAACGCGGCCACCCGCAAACTCATGCAAAGCAGCCAAGTGCCCTGTGTGCATCTGATGGACTTGCCTGCTACAGACCACAGTGAAGCGCCCTATTGTGTGGGCTTTCGCCAGACCGATGCGGGTGCGGCCATGACGCGGCATCTGCTGGCGCAAGGGCACAAGCGCATTGCATTTGCTGCCGCGCAGCTGGACCCGCGAGTGATGCAGCGGTTGTATGGTTGGCGCACGGCTTTGCAAGCGGCGGGGGCGTATGAGCCCACGCTGGAGTTTTTGAACCCTGCGCCCTCATCGCTGGCTTTGGGTGGGGTGATGTTTGAGCAGATCATGCAGCAGCGCCCCGCTGTGGACGCCATCTTTTTTTGCAACGACGACTTGGCACAAGGCGCGCTGATGGCCGCACTGCGTCTGGGCGTGTCGGTGCCCGAGCAGGTGGCGATCGCGGGGTTCAACGACCTGACAGGCAGCGACCAGATGCTGCCCCCGCTGACCACCGTGCGCACACCGCGTGCGCGAATCGGTCAGGCTGCTGCGCAAATGCTGCTGACCTTGATGCGTGACGAGGAGCCCGAAGCGCGGCAATTGGATCTGGGGTTTGAGATCGTCCAGCGCCAAAGCAGCTGACTCTGCGCGCGCGGGCCCCAAGCCGCGAATGCGGGTTCAGCGTGGGCCGTGCAGCACATTGACCAGCGTCTCGCCACGGCTCAGTCGGCCGATGTTCTCGGCCAATGTTTCTTGTCGGCGACGCACCGTGCCCGCGGTCCAGCCCGACATGTGGGGCGTCATCAGCACGTTGTCCAGCGCCGCAAAATCATAGGACGAGGGCGTGCATTCGGTTTGCGTGGGTGTGGGGTACTGGTACCAGGTATCGATCACAGCGCCGCCAATCTGGCGCGCCTTCAGCGCATCGTAGAGCGCTTTTTCTGCGATCACCGCACCACGTCCCACATTCATCAGCACCGCACCGGAGCGCATGGCCGCGATCGCGCGCGCATCGACCAAGCCCTGCGTGTTGTCGGTCAATGGCAGGCTCACCACCACGACATCGGCCGAGCCCATGAAGTCGTGCAAACCGTCGAGCGTCCAGCTTTGGTCTACGCTGGGGTGCAAAAGAGGGCTGCGGTTTGCCACATGCACCCGCATGCCAAAAGCTTTGGCGCGCAGCGCCACGGTCTGCGCAATGTGACCGAAACCCAGCAGGCCCATCGTTTGTGCGCCCAGCTCGGTGCGCAAAGCGGCCTTTTGTCCAGCCCAGTAAGTCCAGCGTTGTTGGCGCAGGTCTTGGTCGGCTCGCGCCAAGGGCACATGGCGCATCAGCAGCGCCGCCATCACGTATTCGGCGATGGCATTTTCGTGGCCAAAGCAATTGGCCAGCGTGCACTGTGCAGGCAGCAAGGCGGTGTTGACCGCATCGGTGCCGGCCGCTGGCGCATGGAAGAGCCGCGCTTTGAGCGGCACCGGCATGCTGTCGTTCAGCTTGATGCCGATCACCACGTCGGCGCTTTCGTAATGGGCACATTCCCCCGGTTGGTCCAGTCCATCGCTCAGGTCGAGCACTTGATGCTCGGGCGTGATCAATTGTTCAAAGCCCTGGCGGAAGTTGGCGGCGTTTTGGCCATGGAAAACGATTTTCAAGGGCATGGGGGTCCTGTTGTTTCTGGGGTTGAGGCCTTGTTCTGGCGCTTTGAATGGGGCGATCTGGATGGGGCGACTATGCCAGAAGGGTGCCAGACAGAGGCGTTTGCGCTGTGAACTGGGCGACAATCGAACCTTCATTTTTGATGGACGAAAGCCCCGCCATGACC
>CAYRBW010000195.1:0-4490 GCA_964422575.1 uncultured Limnohabitans sp. | reverse complement strand
TTCGCGCCTGACACACCACACGCCCGACCGCGTGATCCGCTCGCTGCTGTCGGTGCTGCTCGCGTGGGCGGGCACCAAGCTGGTCCTGATCTGATTTTTTTCCATCGCTGCTTTTATGTACCAGTACACCGAATTCGACAAAGCCTTTGTGCGCGCCCGCGCTGCAGAATTTCGCGACCAACTGGGTCGTTGGCAAACAGGTCAATTGACCGAAGACCAATTCCGCCCCTTGCGCCTGCAAAACGGCTGGTATGTGCAGCGCTACGCACCCATGCTGCGTGTGGCCGTGCCCTATGGCGAGATCAACGCGGCACAGATCAAGGTGCTGGCCAAGATTGCCCGCGAGTACGACACGCCCGACGCCGCCCTGCTGGCCGAAGCCCAGGCCACCCAAGACAAAATCGCCGGGCTGGCCCCCAAGCTGACCACCAACTACGGCCACTTCACCACCCGCCAGAACGTGCAGTTCAACTGGATTCCGCTCGGCCAATCGGCCGATGTGATGGACTTGTTGGCCACTGTGAACATGCACGGCATCCAGACCAGCGGCAACTGCATTCGCAACACCACCACCGACGAGCTGGCCGGTGTGGCCGTAGACGAAGTGGTGGACCCCCGCCCCTACGCCGAGTTGATCCGCCAGTGGAGCACACTGCACCCCGAGTTCGCACACCTGCCGCGCAAGTTCAAGATCGCCATCACCGGTGCCACCGAAGACCGCGCCGCCATTGGCTGGCATGACGTAGGCCTACAAGCGACCAAGAACACAGCGGGCGAAGTAGGCTTCAAAGTGTTAGTCGGTGGCGGCATGGGCCGTACGCCCGTCAACGGCGTGGTGATCCGCGAGTTCTTGCCCTGGCAAGACATCATGAATTACCTCGAAGCCGTGGTGCGTGTCTACAACCGCTGGGGTCGCCGCGACAACAAGTACAAGGCCCGCATCAAGATTTTGGTCAAGGCCGAAGGCCAGCGCTACTTTGACGAAGTCGAAACCGAGTTCCGCGAAATCTTGGAGCGCGACGGCGCACCGCACACCCTGCCGCAAGCCGAACTCGACCGCGTGAAAGCCGGTTTTGTGGACCCTGCGTTGAACCTGCCCGAGAACACCAACGCGTGGTTGGCCCAGGCCGAAGCTCAGCTGAGCATCGAAGCGGCCAAGACGCCCGCCTTTGCCCGATGGCTGGCGCGCAATGTGCGCCCGCACCGCAAACCGCAGCTGCGGGCCGTGTCGCTCTCATTCAAGCGCCCAGGCTATGCCCCAGGCGACGCCACCGCCGAGCAGCTCGATGCCGCAGCGGCTCTGGTCGAGAAATACTCGGCGGGAGAGGCTCGTGTCTCGCACACCCAAAACCTGCTGCTGCCTTGGGTGCGCCTGGACCAGCTGCACGCGCTGTGGCTCGAAGCCCAAGCCCTGGGCGTGGCTCAGCCCAACATTGGCCTTTTGACCGACATGATCGCCTGCCCCGGCGGCGACTACTGCGCACTGGCCAATGCCCGTTCCATCCCCACAGCCAGCGCCATCACCGAGCGCTACCAGGACCTGGACGAGCTGGACGACCTGGGCCACATCGACTTCCACATCAGCGGCTGCATCAACTCCTGCGGTCACCACCACTCGGGCCACATCGGCATCCTGGGTGTCGACAAAGACGGCAAGGAGTGGTACCAAGTCACGCTGGGCGGCTCGGACGGCAAAGACCTCTCTGGCGCGGCCACGCCCGGTAAGGTGGTCGGCCCGTCCTTCTCTTCGTTTGAAGTACCGGACGTGATCGAAGCGATTTTGGACACCTACAAAGCACTGCGCGTGCCCACCGCCAACGGCAAACAAGAAGCCTTCATCGAGACCCTGCGCCGTGTCGGCCAAAACCCGTTCAAGGCCGCAGCCAATGCTGCGCGTCATGCGGCAGCTGATGCCGAAACGGTTTGAATGCGGGGAGAGAAAAAATGAAAATCATTGCCGCACAAGAACACCAAACTGTTGAATCGCCCGCCGTGCTCACGCTGGCCAACGACGTGGACCCACGCACACTGAGCCTCTCCGGTGTGACTCGTATCGACCTGCAATTTCCGGCCTTCACCGATGGCCGCGCTTACAGCCAAGCCTTTTTGCTGCGCCGCCGCTTGGGTTTTGCAGGCGAGCTTCGTGCCACCGGCGATGTGCTGATCGACCAACTGGTTCAGATGCAGCGCACCGGCTTTGATGTGGCCGTGCTCAAAGAAGGTGTCGACGCCAGCGCCGCCCAGCGCCAACTGGACCGCTATGCCGGTTTTTACCAAGGCTCGGCGGTGGAGACACAGCCGCACTTTGCCAAGGCCTCATGATGACCTCATCCCTGATTTCTGCGCGCCACGCGCCGCTCAAGGCCACCGAACAGAACGCCAAGGCCAGTCCTGAATTTGCCGCCAAGTTGACTGAGACAAAAGCCTTGTTGCAACGCGCAGCGACTGAGTTCACACCTGTCACCCAAGCCTCTAGCCTGGGCGCTGAAGATGTGGTCATCACCCACCTCATCAACAACTTGCAGCTCGACATTCCTGTGTTCGTGCTCGAAACAGGCGCACTGCACACCGAAACCTTGGCCTTGCTGGAGCGCACCGAAGCCAGCTCACGCGCGCCGATCAACGTCTATCGCCCGGTGCATGAATCGGTCATCCAGTTTGTACGCACCGAAGGCCAAGACGCGATGTACCAAAGCATCGAGCTGCGCAAAGCCTGCTGCGGCATCCGCAAAATGGAGCCCCTCGCCCGCGCCCTCCAAGGCCAACGCGCTTGGATCACAGGTTTGCGCCAAGAGCAATCGGCTGCACGTGCTGAAGTGCCGCTGCAAGACGACAGCGAAGTCGCCACCAAAAACCTCAGCAAGTTCAACCCCTTGGCCAAATGGACCTGGGGTGATGTGTGGCACTACATCGCGACAAACAACGTGGACTACAACCCGCTGCACGACCAGTTTTTCCCCAGCGTGGGCTGCGCCCCTTGCACCCGCGCCATCAGCCTCGGCGAGGAGTTTCGCGCGGGCCGCTGGTGGTGGGAAGACGAGGCGGCCAAAGAATGCGGCTTGCATGTGAAGAAGTAGGAGACGCGCATCATGAAATTTGGCTACACCATTGTTTACGTTGATTCGGTGTCAGACACGCTGGCGTTTTACAAAGCAGCCTTTGGCTTTGACACGCGTTTCCTGCACGAATCCGGCGAGTACGGCGAATTGGAAACGGGTGCGACCGCACTGGCTTTTGCCTCGCAGAACCCAAACGCAAGCCATGGGGACAAACCGTTGCCTATGTACGCGCCATCGAAGGCTCGCTGATTGAGCTTTGCTCGCCTGTAAGCCCCTAATTTTTGACACGAACCACTATGAACGCTAGTACCCAAACCGAGTTGCACCACTTAAGCAACACCCACCTCGATGCGTTGGAAGAAGAAACCATCTTCATCTTGCGCGAAGTCGCCGCTGCTTTTGAGCGCCCCACCCTGTTGTTCTCAGGCGGCAAAGATTCGCTGGTCATGCTCAAGTGCGCCGAAAAAGCCTTCGGTGCGGGCCGCATTCCTTACCCTTTGTTGATGATCGACACGGGCCACAACTTCAAAGAAGTCACCGACTTCCGCGACTCACGCGCCAAAGAACTCGGCGCAGAGCTGATCGTGCGCAGCGTGGAAGACTCGATGAAGCGCGGCACGGTGCGCTTGGCGCACCCCGGTGAGAGCCGCAACGTGCACCAGTCGGTCACCTTGCTCGAAGCCATCGAAGAATTCCGCTTTGACGCGCTGATCGGCGGCGCGCGCCGCGACGAAGAAAAAGCCCGTGCCAAAGAACGCATCTTCAGCCACCGCGACAGCTTTGGCCAGTGGCAACCCAAGGCGCAACGCCCGGAGCTGTGGACCTTGTTCAACCACAAGCTGCAACCCGGCGAGCACTTTCGCGTGTTCCCCATCAGCAACTGGACCGAACTGGATGTGTGGCAGTACATCGCCCGCGAAAACATCGCCCTGCCCTCGATCTACTACACGCACAAGCGTGAAGTGGTTGACCGTCGCGGCCTGCTGGTGCCTGTGACCGAACTCACGCCCCCCAAAGACGGTGAGAAGGTTGAGATTCGCGATGTGCGCTTTCGCACCGTGGGCGACATCACCTGCACCTGCCCGGTCGAGAGCGACGCAGCCACGCCCGAGCAAATCGTCATCGAGACCTTGGCCGCCGACGTGAGCGAGCGCGGAGCCACCCGCATGGACGACAAAACCTCTGAGGCTTCGATGGAGAAGCGCAAAAAAGACGGGTACTTTTAATATGCAAACTTCTGAACACACCTCTGCCCTGAAATTCATCACCTGTGGCTCGGTGGACGATGGCAAAAGCACCTTGATTGGCCGCCTGTTGGTCGACACCAAAGCCGTGCTGCAAGACCACTTGGCGGGCGTACAGCGCTCGGGCGAAACCGACCTGGCTTTGTTGACGGACGGCCTCAGCGCCGAGCGCGAGCAAGGCATCACC
>CAYRBW010000194.1:0-4500 GCA_964422575.1 uncultured Limnohabitans sp. | reverse complement strand
CGTTGTGCGGCTGAAACCATCGGTCCGATGTCGGTGTTCGGGTCGGTCGGATCGCCTACTCGAAGCGTCGCTGTGTGCGCGACGAGTGCTTCGATGAACTCGTCTGCGATCGACAGCGGCACGAAGATCCGCTCGGTCGATGTGCACACCTGTCCGGTGTTGAGGAACGCCGCCCATGCGGTGCCTTCGGCGGCGATCTGGATTGCTTCGCCAGTGCGCGGGTTGCGCCCGACACGGCCGTCACGCGCCTTGACCGATTCAATGGCTTTGGCAGGGTCGGCGATCACGTCTTTGGCACCTTTGGTGAAGGCGGAGAGGAACGCTTTCACGGCAGCTGGGTTTTCTTTCAGGATCTTGGGCGAGGCGATGATCGCGTTGCCGTAGAGCTTGACGCCGAAGTCAGGGTACTGCATGACCACCACGTCATCGGCCTTCACGCCACGCGCTTCGATGTTGAGCAGCGAGGTGAATGTGAAGCCGGTGATGGCGTCCACATCGCCGCGCACCAACATGGTTTCGCGCAAAGGTGGGTCCATCGCTGTCCAGGCCACGTTGCCAATGCTGTTGGCTTTCTGGAAGATGGGGAAGGCGCGGCGCCCCGCGTCAAACACGGGGGCACCCAGCTTTTTGCCTGCCAGGTCGGCGGGGGTCTTGATGCCGGACTTCTTCAAAGCCATGACAGAGGCGGGTGTGTTGTTGTAGACCATCATGATGGCCACAGGCTTGTTGGGCGCATCGGGGTTGTTGGCGTGGAACTCCATCAGGGCGGCCAAGTCGGCAAAGCCCAGGTCGTAAGTGCCCGAGGCCACGCGGGTCACAGCGCCGCCCGAGCCGTTGCCCGAATCCACGGTCACGTCGAGCTTGGCGTCCTTGAAATAGCCCTTGGCGGCAGGCAACAAAAAGAAGGCCGAGGGGCCTTCAAAGCGCCAGTCGAGCTGAAATTTGATGGGGGTGGTTTGGGCCTGTGCAAGGCCAAAAGAGGCAACAGCAGCCAAAGCCGCGGTGGCTTTGAGTAAGAAACGCTTGTTCATAAGTGGCTCCAGGGGCAAATAAATGGTGAATTTTGTCTAGCAAATTCGGTGCCCATTATTGACCATGGTCCTGACGCCGTGTGTCAGGTTGTACCCCTATAACCCCCCTGTTTTGGTGCCAAGCTGTTCTTGGCTTGGCACCAATTTGGGGTGGGTGCCGTGCTCAGTGCGAGTCGGCTTGCTTGGCCGCTTCGACGGCGTCACTGCTGTCGCCGTTGGTGCCATTGAAGTACAAGTTCAAGAGTACCGCGCTGATGGAGGCCAGCAAAATGCCTGACTCGATCAGCGGGTGGATGCTGTGGGGCATCCACTGCAGGTAGCGCGGGGCGATCAGCGGGATCATGCCAAAGCCGATTGAGATGGCCACGATGAACAGGTTGTTGCGGTTGCCCTTGTAATCCACGTTGGCCAAGATGCGGATGCCGGTGGCAGCCACCATGCCAAACATCACCAAGCCCGCACCACCCAACACAAAGGTGGGCAGTGACTCGACCAGGGCCGCCATTTTGGGCAGCAGGCCCAGCACGATCAGGATCACACCACCAGCCACGCAGACGAAGCGGCTTTTCACGCCCGTCACGCCCACCAAACCCACGTTTTGCGAGAAGCTGGTGTAGGGGAAGGTGTTAAAGATACCACCGATCAGCGTGCCCAAGCCATCGGTGCGTAGACCGGCAGTGAGCATTTTCTGATCGACTTTTTTGCCCGTCAGGTCACCCAGAGCGAGGAACATGCCGGTTGACTCGATCATCACCACGATCATCACCAAGGTCATGGTCAGGATCAGGATGGGGTCAAAGATGGGAGTGGCAATTTCGAAAGGCAGCACCAGGTCAAACCAACCGGCTTTGCCCACTTTTTCGAACGTCATGAGGCCAGCGGCCGTGGCCACCACGCCACCAATCACGATGCCCAGCAACACCGAAATGTTGGCCACAAAGCCACGGGCGTATTTGGCAATCAACAAGATGGATGCCAGCACGATGGCGGCAATGCCGATGTGAGACAGCTGCGCGTATTTGGGGTTGGGCACCGAGCCCACGATGTTCATGCCTGCAGGCACCGGCGGCACTGCGCCCGTGCTGGCCGCTTGTTTGGCGGCATCCAGCCAGGCCAGGTGTTCCGGGTTGGGAATGCTGGGCGCTGTGGGGCCAAAGGGATTGCCAAAAATCCAGTTGATGCCCACGCGCATCAAGCTGATGCCGATGACGGCAATGATGGTGCCCGTGACCACAGGTGGGAAAAACCGCAGCATGCGGCTGACGATGGGCGCAATCAGGATGGAGATCACTCCCGCGCCAATGATGGCTCCGAAAATCAGCCCCGCGCCTTGTACGCTCGGGTTGTTGTTGGCCATGGCCACCATGGGGGCGACCGACGCAAACGTCACGCCCATCATCACGGGCAGCTTGATGCCAAACCACTGGGTGGCCCCCAGCGACTGGATCAGCGTGACCAGACCACAGCAAAACAGGTCGGCCGAAATCAGCATGGCCACTTGCTCGGGGCTGAGTTTGAGGGCGCGGCCCACGATCAGGGGTACAGCCACCGCACCGGCATACATCACCAGCACATGTTGCAGGCCCAAAGCGGCGAGCTTGCCACTGGGCAATTTCTCGTCAACGGGGTGAACGGTTGAACTCATGGAGGGGGCTCCTTGGAAGTAAACGGGGAGGGGAACATCCCAAAGCGGTAGATGTGTGCCACTTTGTGCGCTGAACTGTATACAAAATATCCGTGGCTGACCTCAGGGATTACCCCGGTGTTTTTCGATGCGGAAAAGGTCCTCACAAAATGATCACGATCAATTCAAACGGGTGCCAGGGTGCTGATACTCAGGTTTGACATCGCCGAAAGCCTTTTGGCGGTCCCCTAAAAGGTTTGCAATGAAAAACATCCATCCGATCGACCGTTGGTGTCGCCTGGCATTGGCCATCGTCTTGGCGCAGTTGGGCTACTTCTGGCTGTCCGGGGCAGGCCAATGGGCCGCCTATGCCGCAGCTGTGGTTTTGCTGGGTACGGCTGGGGTTCAGTTTTGCCCCATTTACCGCTTATTGGGCGTGGGCACGGACCAGCTTTCGGTCGGCAAAATCAGCCGACTCTGGCGCGTGTTGGGTGCGCCGGCTTTGTTGGCGCTGCTCGTGGGTGGCAGTTATGGCAGCGCGTTTTTCAGCCGCAAGCTCTTTTTGGAAGAGTTCAATGCGATGAACCATTTTTACAAACAAACGCTGTTTTTGACCGGTAAAAACGAGCGCGAGTCGGCAGTGGCCAATTGGGAAAAGATGGTGTCTGGCTATGCGACTTTTCAGCGCAAATACAGCCTTTACCAGCCTTATGCCCTGCGCAGTGACCGCCAATTGGTGAGCGATTTACAACAGGTGTCCGAAATGATGACCCGCGTGGAGCCCTTGGTGCGCCAGGGTGACTTGCACCAAGCCCACCTCGATCTGGAAAAAATCCGCCCCGTGTTTCAGGACATCTTCAAGCGCAATGGGTTTTCCATGCTGGCCGTTGCGCTGGTGGATTTCCATGACGCGATGGAGCTGATTTTGGACGCTGCAAATGCCAAGAATGCAGAAAAAATCAAGCAACTGCATCCCGTGCTGAGCGACAAATTCAAACCTGTGGAACTGGAGGCCAACGATGCCGAAATCCAGGCCATACGGAAAAACCTCGATGAACTGCTGGCGCTGGCGCAGGCTGGCAATTTGGGGGCTTTGCCCGCACAGGCGGATCAGCTCAAGAGCAGTTTCGTCAAGGTGTATCTGAAACGGGGTTGATGCCCTTGCCGCACATTCAATCCCTTCAGGCCAGCAAATCCAGCAGCGTGCGCGCCACCACCTTGGTGGCACGGCGCACGTCCTCCAGTTGCACATGCTCGTCGGCGCGTTTGGCGTTGGATTCACGCACGGTGCGCGGGCCTGCGCCGTAGATCACGCCGGGGATGCCGCGCTCCACGTACAGGCGCACATCGGTGTAAAGCGGTGTGCCCACGGCGGGGATGGCTTCGCCAAAGACCTGGCCGCCGTGTTTCTGGATCGCATCAACCAGCGGCTGGTTGCCGAGCAGGGGCTTCATGGCGTTGGCCAACAGCATGCGGCGCACGTCCACTTGAAGCGCTTGGCCGCCGCGTGGGGGCTTGAAGCTGGCGGCCGCGTCGGCAATGGTCTGGCGGATGCTGGCTTCAACTTCGGTTGGGTTCTCCTCGGGGATCATGCGGCGGTCGAGCTTGAAGCTGACTTTGCCGGGCACCACGTTGGTGTTGGTGCCGCCCGAGATCAGGCCCACGTTCAGGTAAGGGTGGGTAATGCCTTCCACCTTGGAAGTCACTTGCAGGTATTGCGTGTTAAGGGCGTGCAAGGCGTTCAGGATGTGCACTGCGCCTTGCAGTGCATCGGTGCCGCTGTCGGGAATGGCCGCGTGCGCCATCTCGCCTTGCACCGTCACTTCCATTTGCAGGCAGCCATTG
>CAYRBW010000193.1:0-4528 GCA_964422575.1 uncultured Limnohabitans sp. | reverse complement strand
GGATGCGGGTGGACTGAACAACCCTGAAGCCCCTGACGAGCTGGTCAAAACCATGCGTGCCTCGGTACTGGCATTGGGCCCTTTGCTGGCCCGCTTTGGTCACGCGAAAGTCTCGCTGCCCGGCGGTTGTGCCATCGGTTCGCGCCCGGTGGACCAGCACATCAAGGGCTTGCAAGCCATGGGTGCGCTCATCACGGTAGACCACGGTTACATGCTTGCCAGCTTACCCGAGGGCCGCACACGTCTGAAGGGTGCGCGCATCACCACCGACATGGTGACCGTGACCGGTACTGAAAACTTCATGATGGCCGCAGCTTTGGCTGAGGGCGAGACGGTGCTCGAAAACGCCGCGCAAGAGCCCGAAATTGGCGATCTGGCCGAAATGCTCATCAAGATGGGTGCCAAGATCGAAGGTCACGGCACACGCCGCATCCGCATACAGGGTGTGGCGCATTTGCACGGTTGCGAGCACCAAGTGGTGGCCGACCGCATTGAGGCGGGCACTTTCCTATGCGCGGTCGCTGCGACGGGCGGTGATGTGGTGTTGCGCCACGGCCGCGCTGATCATCTGGAAGTGGTGATCGAGAAGCTGCGCGATGCCGGTGCGACGATTGAAGCCGGTGAAGGCTTCATCCGCGTCAAATCCGAAGGTCGCTTGAAGGCCCAGAGCTTTCGCACCACCGAATACCCTGGCTTTCCGACCGACATGCAGGCCCAGTTCATGGCGCTCAACTGCATCTCGCAAGGCGCGAGCAAAGTGACCGAAACCATTTTTGAAAACCGCTTCATGCACGTCAACGAACTGGTGCGCCTGGGCGCGCGCATCCAGATTGATGGCAAGGTGTCGGTGATCGAAGGGGTTGAAAAATTGTCGGGTGCCATCGTCATGGCCACTGACCTACGCGCATCCGCCAGCTTGGTCATTGCCGGATTGGTGGCCGAAGGCGAAACCACCGTTGACCGTATTTACCATCTGGACCGCGGCTATGACCGCATGGAACTGAAACTGCGCGGCCTGGGTGCCGACATCGAAAGAGTGAAATGATCACGCTGGCCCTGTCCAAAGGACGCATCTTTGACGAAACCCTGCCGTTGCTCAAAGCCGCTGGCATCGAGGTGCTTGAAGACCCCGAAAAATCCCGCAAGCTGATCTTGTCCACCAACCAGCCCAATGTGCGCGTGGTGCTGGTGCGCGCCAGCGACGTGCCCACCTATGTGGAATACGGCGGCGCTGACTTGGGCGTGACGGGCCTGGACACTTTGATTGAGCACGGCGGTCAAGGCCTGTACCAACCGCTGGACCTGAACATCGCCAAATGCCGCATGAGTGTGGCCGTGCGCGCTGACTACGACTACGCCCGTGCGGTACGCACCGGCTCGCGTCTGAAAGTGGCGACCAAATACACCACCATTGCGCGTGACTTCTTTGCCGCCAAGGGCGTGCACGTCGACATGATCAAACTCTACGGCAGCATGGAGCTGGCCCCGCTCACGGGCTTGGCTGACGCCATTGTCGATCTGGTGTCCACCGGCAACACGCTCAAGGCCAATCATCTGGTTGAAGTCGAACGCATCATGGACATCAGCTCGCGCTTGGTCGTGAACCAAGCCGCGCTCAAACTCAAGCAAGCGCCGATCCGCGTCATCATCGACGCCTTTGCGGGTGCGGTGAAGAAAGACTGAACCCCATGGACTTGTTGGGCCTGCAAGCCAAACCCTTGCAACTGAGCACGGCGGATGTCGGTTTTGAAGCGGCCTTCGCGGCCCGCCTGCATTGGTCTGCCGACATCCTGGCCGATGTGCAACAGCGCGGTGATGCGGCGGTGCTGGAGTACACCCAGCGTTTTGACGGCCTGCAAGCCGCTGACGTGAAAGCCCTTGAGATCACCCAAGCAGAACTCCAGGCCGCATTGGACAGACTGCCTGCTGTGCAACGCGAAGCCTTGCAAGCCGCTGCCGCACGTGTCCGAAAGTACCATGAGGCGCAAAAGAAAGCCTCTGGCGAGAGCTGGTCTTATCGCGACGAAGACGGCACGCTGCTCGGCCAAAAAGTCACACCACTCGACCGTGTGGGCATTTACGTGCCCGGTGGCAAAGCCGCTTACCCTTCTTCTGTTTTGATGAACGCTATTCCCGCTCACGTGGCGGGCGTGCAGGACATCATCATGGTGGTGCCAACGCCCGTGCGCGGCAGTGTGGCCACTGGCGGCTCTGGAGATGCGGCTGCTTCCAGTCGGGGTGAGCGCAATGAACTCGTGTTGGCTGCTGCTTATGTGGCGGGCGTGAGCCGCGCCTTCACGGTAGGCGGTGCGCAAGCCGTGGCGGCGCTGGCCTATGGCACCGCCACCATTCCCAAAGTGGACAAGATCACCGGCCCCGGTAACGCCTATGTGGCCAGCGCCAAAAAGCGCGTCTTTGGTACCGTGGGCATCGACATGATCGCGGGCCCCAGCGAAATTCTGGTGCTGGCCGACGGCAGCACGCCCGCCGAATGGGTGGCGATGGATCTGTTCAGCCAGGCTGAGCACGACGAACTGGCACAAAGCATTTTGCTGTGCCCTGATGCGGCATACATCGCGCAAGTGCAAGCCGCCATCGACCGCCTGCTGCCCGAGATGCCACGGCGCGAGATCATCGCCAAATCGCTGAATGACCGAGGTGCTTTGATCCTGACGCGCAACATGGAAGAAGCCTGTGCCATCAGCAACCGCATTGCGCCCGAGCACCTCGAAGTTTCCAGCCGCGATCCGCACCGTTGGGAGCCGCTGCTGCGCCACGCAGGTGCCATCTTTTTGGGCGCGTTCACCAGCGAATCGCTGGGCGACTACTGCGCTGGCCCCAACCACGTCTTACCCACCAGCGGCACGGCGCGTTTCTCGTCGCCGCTGGGCGTTTACGACTTCCAAAAACGCAGCAGCCTGATTGAGGTGAGCGAAACCGGTGCCCAACCGCTGGGCCGTATTGCCGCTGAGCTGGCTTATGGCGAAGGCTTGCAAGCCCACGCCCGTGCCGCCGAATTGCGCCTGAGCCCTGTTCCCCCGATGCGAGAGCCGACATGACCCTGAGCCCGACACTGATGCAACGCATTCGCCAGGACGTGCAGTCCATGTACGCCTACGCCATCCAGGATTCGGTGGGCATGGTCAAGCTTGATGCGATGGAAAACCCGCATCGCCTGCCTGCTGATTTGCAAAAGGCTTTGGGTGAACGCTTGGGTGCCTTGGCGCTCAACCGGTACCCCGATGGCCGCGTGAACGACCTGCGCTCAGCACTGGCCGAGAACGCAGGCATGCCCGAGGGCTTCGACATCATGCTGGGCAACGGATCGGACGAGTTGATCTCTTTGTTGGCCATGGCGTGTGACGTTCCCGGTGCGTCCATCCTGGCCCCGCTGCCTGGCTTTGTGATGTACGCCATGAGCGCCCAGCTGCAAGGTCTGGCCTTCCACGGCGTGCCGCTCACGGCCGACTTTGAGCTCGACGAAGCCGCCATGCTGGCCGCCATTGCCCAGCACAAACCCTCCATCGTTTACCTGGCTTACCCCAACAACCCCACCGGCAACCTGTGGAACGACGACACGATCGAAAAAATCGTGCTGGCCCAGGGCGCGCAAGGCGGTTTGGTGGTCATGGACGAGGCCTACCAGCCTTTTGCCAGCAAGACCTACATGGACCGCATCACGCGCCATGCGCATGTCTTGCTCATGCGCACGCTCAGCAAGTTTGGCCTGGCCGGTGTGCGCTTGGGCTACATGGTGGGTCCCAAGGCTTTGGTGGCTGAGGTCGACAAAGTGCGCCCACCCTACAACATCAGCGTGCTCAACTATGAATGCGCCCTGTTTGCGTTGGAGCATGCCGAGGTGTTTGCCGCGCAAGCCAAAGATCTGCGCGAGCAACGTGCCCGCCTCTTGAAAGAGCTGGCCGCCTTGCCCGGCGTGCAGCCTTTTCCGAGCGAAGCCAACATGATCCTGGCCCGCGTGCCCGATGCGGCCAAAACCTTTGAAGGTTTGAAGTCGCACCAAGTGCTGATCAAGAACGTTTCTAAAATGCACCCATTGCTGGCCAACTGCCTGCGCCTGACAGTGGGCACCGCCGCAGAAAACGACCAACTCCTTGCCGCTTTGAAAGTCTCCCTATGAACCGCACCGCTGCCGTCACGCGCAAGACCGCCGAGACGAACATCCGCGTCGCCCTCAACCTGGACGGCACAGGCCAGGCCAAGCTGTCCAGTGGCATTGGTTTTCTGGACCACATGCTTGACCAGATCGCCCGTCACGGCCTGATCGACTTGGACATCGCTTGCGAAGGCGACTTGCACATCGACGGTCACCACACGGTCGAAGACATTGGCATCACGCTGGGCCAGGCGTTCGCCCAGGCGATGGGCGACAAAAAAGGCATCCGCCGTTATGGCCACGCCTATGTGCCGCTCGACGAAGCCTTGAGCCGCGTGGTGGTGGACTTTTCGGGTCGACCCGGCCTGCACATGGACGTGAACTTCACCTCCGGCTCGCTGGGCGCACTTGACA